>JASFFK010000190.1:0-4834 GCA_050124335.1 Chromatiales bacterium
AGCGGTGTTGAATTTGTCATAATCACCTCCCTGTATCCACAAGAAGAACCATAACAACATCCACCGGAGTGAGGACAAATGAAAAAAGAGACCATCTCGATTCACGCGGGCTATGAAACCGACCCGACAACCAAATCAGTCGCGGTGCCGATCTACCAGACTGTCGCCTACGAATTCGATAACGCACAGCACGGCGCCGACCTGTTCGACCTGGCCGTTCCCGGAAACATCTATACGCGCATCATGAATCCCACCTGGGATGTTCTCGAGCAGCGTGTCGCCGCGCTCGAGGGCGGGATTGCGGCGCTTGCAACCAGTGCCGGCAGTGCCGCGATCAACTACGCGATCCTGACCATTGCAGAAGCCGGCGACAACATTGTTGCCACGCCACAGCTCTACGGTGGCACCTATACCCTGTTCGCACACATGCTGCCAAAACAGGGAATCGAGGTTCGCTTCGCCGAGAGCGACAGCCCGGCAGATCTCGAGAAACTGATCGATGACAAGACCAGGGCGGTCTTTTGTGAAACTATCGGCAACCCGGCCGGCAACATCGTCGATCTGGAAGCCGTCACCGCCATGGCACACAGTTATGGCGTGCCTGTCATCGTCGACAGCACGGTCGCAACGCCGGCCCTAATGAATCCGATCGACTATGGCGCCGACATCGTCGTCCATTCCCTGACGAAATACATGGGCGGCCACGGCACAACGCTGGGTGGAATTATCGTCGACTCGGGCAAGTTCCCGTGGGCCGAACACAAGGAGCGCTTCCCGATGCTGAACAACCCGGAACCCTCCTACCATGGCGTCGTCTATACCGAGGCCTTCGGACCGGCTGCCTATATCGGCCGTGCACGGACCGTACCACTGCGCAATACCGGCTCTGCACTGTCGCCGATGAGCGCCTTTCTACTGTTGCAGGGTATCGAGACACTGACGCTGCGCATGGAGCGTCACTGTGACAATGCCATGGCCGTTGCGCAGTATCTCAAGGATCATCCGAGCGTCGACTGGGTCAACTATGGCGGACTCGAGGGCGACAGGTACCATGATCTCGCACAGAAATACTTCAACGGAAAGCCCTCATCGCTCATGACCTTTGGCATCAAGGGTGGTTACGAGGCCGGTGTGAAGTTTTACGACGCACTCAAGATGATCAAGCGACTCGTCAATATCGGAGACGCGAAAACGCTCTCATGTCACCCGGCATCAACGACCCATCGTCAGCTGACGCCCGAGGAACAGCACAAGGCCGGAGTCACACCCGAGATGATCCGCCTCTGTATCGGCATCGAGCATATTGATGACATCATCGCCGACCTCTCCCAGGCATTCGAGGCAGTCTGAACAGAAAAACGCACGGGATGGTGACCAGTCTCGCCGCTCATGCAGATAACGAGTCAATGAACACGAAACGCCTGTTACACATCTCTCTTGCGATGATTCTCATGCCCGTGCTGTTCGGTGCGGGCTACTTTTTCGCTGGACACTATTTCGATAACGAACGCGACAGGATGATGCAATATACGGAAGATTGCGATCTCTCGCGTGGCCCTTGCACCCTCACGGACGAGGAACTGTCCCTGGAGTTAGAGTTAGCGGGCAGTTTACTCACCGGCAAGCTTCTCACCGTCCATGTCACGCCCGACAGGGAAGTCGACTATGTCACGATCGGGTTCATCCAGGCTGATGAGAGTACACAGTCAAGCCCGCGTCCTGCCATCTACGATCCATCCCTGGGTGTCTGGAAAAACGAGGTCATACTCGAGTCTGATGATCCGTCAGAAATCAACTGGGAGATTCTCATTGCGACGCGCGAGAACGGACGCCACCATTTTGCACAGGTTCCGTTCAGAATGAACGACTGAGCACAATCGTCGTTGCCGTCAACCCTGTCTATACTTGTCGCAGGTGACTGACCGTATTCATGAACACAGCAAAGCCCAAACAGGTCTACTTTTTCGGTACCTGCCTGGTGGATCTCTTCTACCCCGAGGCCGGCCTGGCGGGCATGCGCCTCATCCAGCGGGAAGGCGTGGGCGTGATCTTTCCGCAGGGCCAGAGCTGCTGCGGCCAACCGGCATGGAATTCAGGTTATCGTGACGAGGCGCGTGACGTAGCTGCCACGCAACTCGCACTCTTCACCAAAGAGATCCCGGTCGTCGTGCCATCCGCATCCTGTGCCGGCATGATGAAGGAGCACTATCCTGCCCTGTTCCGCGACACTCCCCTGGAAACCACCGCCATCACCCTGTCGAAACGCGTTGTCGAACTCACGGCCTTTCTTGTCGATGTGCTCGATCTGCGCCTGGAGGATCTCGGCGACCCTCAAAAAGTAGCGATACACAGCTCCTGCTCGGCATTGCGCGAAATGCAGGTCGGCGACAGGATCGAAACCCTGGTTTCGAGCCTGAAGAGGCTTGAGAAAGTCGAACAGGCCTACAAGCGAGAATGCTGCGGCTTCGGCGGAACCTTTTCGGTCAAGCAACCGGAAATCTCGGGCGCCATGGTGGCCGACAAGACCGCCAGTATCCGCGAGAGCGGCGCCGACATCCTCGTCAGCCAGGACTGCGGCTGCCTCATGAACATTGCCGGTGCTTTCGACAAGCAGGGCGACGGCCCACGCTGCCTGCATATCGCCGAATTGCTCTGGGAGCGAACACATGCAGACGACTGATGCCGGCTTTGACATCCGCATCCGGGATGCACTTGGCAATGAACGCGTGCGCGGAAACTTCCGGCGCGCAATGGACGGACTCATGCAGCGGCGCCTGGATCTCTTCCCTGATCCGGAAGCAATGGAATCCCTGCGCCAGCATGGCATGCGCATCAAGGCGTCTGCCCTGTCACGCCTGCCCGAGCTGCTCGAGGAACTCGAGTCAAAGCTGATCGCTAACGGCATCAAAGTACACTGGGCAGAGACCCCGCTCGAAGCCAATCAGATCGTGCTCGACATCATGCAGAGCCACGGGGCCACAAGCATGATCAAGGGCAAGTCGATGGTCTCCGAGGAGATGGAGCTCAATCACTTTCTTGAACAGCACGGAATCGACGTACTCGAGTCGGATCTCGGCGAGTTCATCCTGCAGCTTGCCGGCGAACCGCCATCGCATATTGTCGCGCCTGCAATTCACAAGGACCGCTATCAGATTGCTGAGCTCTTTCGCGAGAAATTCCCGGATATTCCCTACTCCGAGGATATTGACGAACTCACTCAGAGTGCACGTGCGATCCTGCGCGACAGGTTCGAGACTGCAGAAGTCGGGCTCTCGGGCGTCAACTTTGCGGTTGCAGAAACCGGTACCCTCTGCCTCGTCGAGAACGAGGGCAACGGCCGCATGAGTACGACCGTGCCACCCGTGCATATCGCGGTCACCGGCATCGAGAAGGTCGTCGAAAAATTCGAGCAGATACCACCGCTGCTGACCCTGCTGACACGCTCGGCCACGGGCCAGCCTGTCACGACCTACTTCAACATGATCAGTTCGCCGCGCAAGCCGGGTGAAAAGGACGGGCCTGAAGAAGTCCACCTCGTGCTCCTCGACAATGGACGCTCAGGGATCTACAGCGATCCGGAACTGCTTGCCACGCTGCGCTGCATCCGCTGCGGTGCCTGCATGAACCACTGCCCCGTCTATACGCGTATCGGCGGGCATGCCTACGGTACCGTCTATCCCGGACCGATCGGTACCATCTTCGAACCGCAGAAAGATGGGCTCGACAAGCATGGCGCACTCACGACGGCATCAAGCCTCTGCGGCGCCTGTGGAGAAGTCTGCCCTGTCCGCATTCCGATCCCGGACCTCATCAACCGCCTTCGCTACGAGGCACATCACAGCGATGGTGTGACACCGGGAAGTGGCAGCAAGCGCAAGAAAGGCGAAGCATTCCTGTGGAAAACCTGGTCCCTGCTCTATCGCAACCCGTTGCTCTACATGCTGATGACCAGAACTGCCACCCGACTGCGCATGCTGGCACCGGGGAAGGCCGGCCCGTGGACCCGATACCGTACCGCGCCGAAACCGGCCGCAAGAAGCTTGCATGACCTGGCTCGCACGCACGGAGTGGATGATGAGTAATGCCAGGCAGAACATTCTTGCGAGACTGCGCGATGCACCACGCCCGGACATCAGCGCAATCGGGAAAGGTGCTGCTGAATCTCCCGCCTGGGACCTCGAGGAAAGAGTTTGCCGCTTTACGGATCGCATGGCGGCAGTGCGGGCCGAGGTCGTCGAAACCTCCCCGGAGACATGGATGCAGGCCCTTCAGGCTATCTGCGAGCAAAAAGGCGCTCGAAACCTGCTCTATTCAGCTGCATCTCCATTCGGAGAAGCGATCAGCGGTGAGCCTCCCGTTGCACATCCCGTCACGACTGACCTGGAGCGTGGCAGATGGAAGACAACACTCTTCCACGAGATCGATGCGGCACTCACCACAACCCTTGGGGGGATCGCTGAAACCGGGACTTTGATGCTCTGGCCGGATAAGCACGAACCCCGCATGATGTCACTCGTGCCGCCACTCCATATCGCCATCCTCGAAGCCGGCAAACTCTTCAACACCTTTGCCGAGGCTGTCACCGCAATGCGCTGGCCAGACGGGATGCCGACCAACGCGTTGCTGATCTCCGGCCCCTCTAAATCCGCAGATATCGAGCAGACGCTTGCCTATGGTGTTCATGGACCGAAAGAACTCGTGGTCTTGTTGATCAGGGACTGAGCAGGGCAAGCCTGCAAGTTAACGAACCCGGGATTTCCTTCTGACGCGAAAATGATTTGCCGCAATGACGGCCGCCGATCATTCAGGCTATGCTCCATTGTGATCCTTTGCC
>JASFFK010000191.1:0-4831 GCA_050124335.1 Chromatiales bacterium
TGGAAGAGGCGACCTTCTTCCATTCGGCGGTCATCAAGGATCTGGGGGCCTTCAAGCAGATGAGCGACGTCATCGTGGCCAACCGCATGACCGAAGAGATCGAGGACGTGGCCGACAAGGTCTACACACGCGACCTGTTCGGAGGTGACTGATGCATATCCTGATCACCGGCGGCGCCGGTTTCATCGGCTTTCATCTGGCAAAGGTATTGCTCGCGCGCGGCGACAGTGTCGTCGGCATCGACAACCTCAACGACTACTACGACCCGCAGCTCAAGCGCGACCGGCTCGAGAACCTCAAGAGCTTCGCGCAGGAGCAGAACGTTGGCCAGAACCTCCGCTTCATCCAGCTGGACCTGGCAGATCGCAAGGGCATGGCACAGCTCTTTGCCGACAACAACTTCGATGTGGTGGTGAACCTCGGTGCGCAAGCGGGTGTGCGCTACTCCATCGACAACCCGCAAAGCTATGTCGATGCCAATCTCGTGGGCTTTGCCAACGTCCTCGAGGGTTGCCGGCAGACGCAGGTGAAGCACCTCGTGTTTGCCTCCTCGAGCTCGGTCTATGGTATGAACGTCAAGCAGCCCTTCAGCACGTCGGACCGGGTAGACTACCCGATCAGTCTTTATGCGGCCACGAAGAAGTCCAACGAGCTCATGGCGCACACCTACAGCCATCTCTTCAACATCCCCTCGACGGGGCTGCGTTTCTTCACGGTCTACGGTCCCTGGGGACGGCCGGACATGGCCTATTTCAAGTTCACGCAGGCGATCCTCGCGGGACAGCCGATTGATGTCTACAACTACGGCGACATGAAGCGTGACTTTACCTACATCGACGACATCGTCGAGGGCGTGGTGCGCGTCATCGACCGCATCCCGGCACCGCAGCACTCGGAGCTCACGAACGCAATCGCACCTTACAAGATCTACAACATCGGCAACAATCAGCCGGTGACCTTGAGAAGCTTCATCACGGCTATCGAAGCGGCCTGCGGGGCCAAGGCTATTGAAAATCATCTGCCGATGCAGCCCGGTGACGTGCCCATCACCTATGCGGACATCGACGACTTGGTCGCGGATGTTGGTTTCAGGCCAGTCACAACCGTCGAAGAAGGAATAAGAGAATTCATGAAGTGGTACCGGAAATATTACAACTGCTGATACTTCTCATAAAGCTTGTCAGTGTTTTTTTCCAGCCGTACAGACATCATGGCATCAGGCTCCAGAATCGCTTATCTGGCTGCCCTGCTGTTGCATGTTGTAGAGTTCCCTGTAGATCGGGCAGCTTGCATAGACTTCCTGATGCGCGCCGCTGTCGATGATGCGACCCTGATCCATGACGACGATCGTATCCGCATTGCGCATGGATGAAAGCCGATGTGCAATCATGATGGTTGTCCTGTTTTTAGTCAGCTGTTCAAGTGCGAGGTAAATCTGCTGTTCGGAAACACTGTCCAGTGCCGATGTCGCTTCGTCGAGAATCAGAATCGGTGCATCCTTGAGAAAGGCGCGAGCGATTGCCAGACGCTGTTTCTGACCTCCTGAAAGTGAAACCCCGTCTTCGCCGATGATCGTTTCCATTCCGCTTGGCAGACGCTTGATGAACTCCAGTGCATGCGCATCACGCGCAGCTCGTTCAATCATCTCGTCGGTTACTTTGACGCCCATACCATAGGCGATATTTGCCTTGACCGTGTCATTGAACAGCACGACATCCTGGCTGACGATGGCGATGTTTTGCCTGAGACTGTCGAGCGTGAAGCCGGCGGTCGATTGGCCATCGATGAGAATGTCACCCTGCTGGGGGTCATAGAAACGAAGAATCAGGTTGGTAATAGTCGACTTGCCACTGCCCGAGTGTCCGACGAGGGCAAATGTTTTTCCCTGCTCAATGTGCAGGTTGATGTTATCCAGTACCTGTGACTCTGTGCCAGGGTAGGTGAAACTGACCTGCTTGAAGCGGATATCGCCCTTGAGCCGGCCGGCTTCCTGATGGCCACTATCACGCTCCTCCTCCTCATCCAGCAGGCAGAAGATCGATTCTGCTGCCGCGAGGCCGCGTTGTAGTGGCTGGACAGCAGAGGCCAGGCGCTTGGCAGGTGACATCATCAGTCCGAGTGCAGTGAAAAAGGCGATCAGATGCCCCGGTGTGTGATTGAGTTCGATTGCCTGTAAGGTTCCCCAGAAAATGACAACACTGATCATCATGGCTGTGACCATCTCGATGACGGACGTGTTCGCGGCTCCTGCAAGAATTACCTTGTATTGAATGTGCCGTAACCGATTTGCGACATCAAAAAAGCGTACTTGCTCATAATTTTTTCCATTAAAAGTCTTTACGATCTTGTGGCCTTTGATTGTTTCCTCGAGGACATGCGTCATCTCACCCATCGTGTTCTGGGTTTTGTGGCTAAAGCGTCGCATACGAGCAGCGAAGCGCTTGGCAATATAACTGACAACCGGGATGATGATGAATATCAGGAATGTTAGTTGCCAGTTGAGATAGAGAGCGACGGCAAGCAGGCCAATCACTGTGACACTGTCCCGAATCAGCGTAGTGATCGTGTTGGTTGCGGCAGAGGTGACCTCGGTGACATTGTAGGTGACCTTTGAAACCGTGCTGCCAGTTGTTGTGTTGTCGTAGTAGGTTGTTGGGAGTGAGAGAATTTTGCCGAACATCTGCTTGCGGATATCCAGTACGACTCGACCAGCAACCCAGGTGATCATGCCGGTGGAACTGACACTGAAAATTCCACGTGCAAGAAACAGCAGGATCAGAAAGTGGAGGGTTTGCTTCAGACTGTTGATATCCTTCTCTATGAATCCTCCATCCATCAGTGGTTTTATGAGGATCGGTATTCCTGCATCAGAAAGGCCGAGCAGGATCATCGAGAGCATGCCGACAACAAAAGCTGTAATGTAAGGCTTGACGTAACCGAGCAGCCGCTTGTAGGTCTGCCAGGAGGAGGGTGTCTGACTCATGGGCGCATTGTTCGGGTATCGCCCTGGCGCGTCAAGCCTGATTTCCAGCCCTGCAGCACACATGATGCGATAGACTTTGCGCATGTCGAACTTTCCATTCGAAGAACGTTATAGCCGACAGATACGGCTGCCGCAGATCGGGACTGAAGGGCAGGGCAAGCTTGCCTCTGCCAGGGTACTCGTGATCGGGATGGGCGGGCTCGGATCGCCAGCAGCCCTCTACCTGGCTTCTGCAGGTGTCGGTCACCTCGTGCTGAGTGATTTCGACCGCGTGGAGCTCTCGAACCTGCAGCGGCAGGTGATCCACAGGGAGTCAGCAATCGACAAGCCCAAGGCGCTCTCGGCGAAGGAGACGATCGCCTCTCTGAATTCTGACATCAATGTAACGGCCATCGACTGGGAATTGGCAGACGATGAACTCGTCGATCAGGTCCGGCAGGCCGATGTCGTTCTCGACTGCAGCGACAATTTCGAGACCCGCTTCATGATCAATGCCGCCTGTTATGCCTGCAGGATACCACTCGTCTCGGGGGCTGCGATCCGTTTCGATGGCCAGCTCACGACCTTCGATTTTCGCCGGGAAGCATCACCCTGCTATCACTGCCTCTTTGGTGGAGAGGGTTTTGCGGAAACTTGTGCAGCAGAGGGCATCCTCTCGCCCGTTGTTGGTATCATCGGTGTCATGCAGGCGCTCGAGGCCGTCAAGCTCATCACGGGCGCCGGCGAGACGCTGACAGGCAGGTTGCTGCTTTTCGATGGTCTTACCAGCCAGTTCCAGCAGGTCCGCTACAGGAAGGATCCCGGTTGCAGCGTCTGCGGCAGTTGAGGCAAAAGATTTGATCATGCGACTCATCCTGCTTCTTTTTCTGTTGCTTGCCGGTTCATCGACTGCGTTTGCGCTCTCCATGTTCAGTATCGAACACAAAGATGCCAGCTACGATGTTGTCCTTCTCGAGAAGGGTGAGGAGCAGCAACTGGGGCTCTACTGGAAACGTCCTGATGGCACTGCCTATGGCACCATTCAGGCATTGCGTGAAGATCTGGAAAAAGCGGGAAAGAAACTCCTGTTTGCCACCAATGGCGGTATCTATTCGAAGAGCTTCACGCCGCTTGGCCTTTACATCGAGAACGGCAAGCGCTACTACCGGCTCAACCGGGGAAATGGCGGCGGAAATTTCTTTCTGCTTCCGAACGGTGTGTTCTTCATTACTGAAAAAGGTGCGGCCGTTGTCGATACGAGTGACTACAACCCGGAACGGGAGGTTCGTCACGCGATCCAGTCAGGTCCCCTGCTGGTCATGAATGGCCGGCTGCATCCGCGCTTTATTGCGTCATCTGCGAGCCTCTATGTACGCAATGGTGTCGGTGTGGATCGCGAGGGGAGGGTGGTCTTCGCAATTTCGGACCAGCCTGTCAATTTCCACGACTTTGCGACGCTCTTTCGCGACAGGCTCGATGCCCCGAACGCGCTTTATCTCGACGGTTCGATCTCGGCTATGTACGCGCCGGAACTCAATCGCTATGGTGGATGGGGAATTCATTCCTATACATCGATCATCGGGCTGGTTGGCGAATAAGCGCGCAGTTCATGGACTGTCTGACCATCGACAGGGGATCTTTTGCAGAAGTCTTCAGTGCGGTTAAGCATTCCCGTGAGGAACCGGGAGTTATGCAACAAGCCTGTTCAGCACGGTCTCGATCCTGTCGATCCGTGTTTCCGGATCCTCGAAGTCACCGAAGAAGCGCAGTTTGTCCTGACCGTCCAGTCTGAATTCATCCGGTTTTGTCTGGATGAGCCGGATGACAGTCGTGAAGTCGATTTGCGGTTCCTCGCCAAAGAGCAGTCGC
>JASFFK010000192.1:0-4813 GCA_050124335.1 Chromatiales bacterium
ACGCGGGCAGGCGCAAGCAGCCTGCGGGCCGTTCCTGTAACCGCTAACCAGCTTTCAGCAGGCATGAAAACGGCTACAGGGTTACCTGAATCTCTCGCAGCGTGGGGAACCCCTGAATTTGAAGAAACCTTCAAGCGCGAGGTTGGCCGGCTGACAGCCGAGATGCTACCACTCCAGGCTGCACTCACCCATGGAAGCTATGCCTGCGACAGTGTGAACGGCGTTATCCTGCTCTCGACGTCCGAATCGGCCGATTCAGTCATCATGAAGGCTGGTCTGTATTTCACGGGCGTCATTGCAGGATGCAGTTGTGCCGATGATCCGACACCGAACAATGAAACGGTCGAGTATTGCGAGGTGCGCATCGAACTCGACAGAAAATCTGCCAGGGCCAGTATAGCGCTGCTCACTGATGTATGATCGGGTCTTGCGGACCTGGTGAGCAATCCCCCTGTCAGCAAACTATAATCACATGATAAATCAGATAAAGGAGGAGAGGAGATGCGCAGAATCTATTTTCTGGTCCCGGACCTTGAGAGCGCTCACAAGGTGACAGAAGAACTTTTACTGGCGCGAATCGAGGAACGCCACATCCATGTGATCGCAAAGGAAGGAGTCGAACTGGGAGATCTCCCGGAAGCTTCCTTGCTGCAGAGCAGTGATGTGATTCCTGCTGTCGAGCGTGGCCTTGCTGTTGGCGGTGCAACGGGTATTCTCGCCGGTGTCGCAGCCGTGACATTTCCACCCGCTGGCCTTGTGCTCGGTGGTGGGGCAGTGCTGGCCACCGCGCTTGTCGGTTCGGGCATGGGCGCATGGATGTCCAGCATGATTGGCGTCGACGTCAGGAACTCGCGTATCTCGCAATTCGAGGAAGCCATCGAGCAGGGCGAGATCCTCTTTCTGGTCGATGTGCCAAAAGCCCGCGTCGAGGAGATCGAGGAGATGGTCAAGAAGCATCACCCGGATGCCGATATCGAGGGCACTGAACCGACGATTCCCGCTTTCCCCTGAGCGGGAAGCATCTCATTCCCGGAGGTATGACCAGCCGCAAGCAGGCGCTTCTCAGGCCTGCTTGCGTGCCCTTGCCGATGCAAGGAATGTGGAGGCGCCATCCTTGCCCATATAGCGGCTCAGGACTTTCGGGTCAGTCTCGTAGAGGTCGACGAGCACGAGCCCATCCAGACAGTCGTTGAAATTGTTGTCGACATTGAAGCCGAGCATGCGGCCACCAAGCTTGAGATACTGCTTCAGCAAAATCGGCATGCCTTTGTTGTCCTCCTCGATCACAGAGACCAGTTCCGAGATGCCTTCTACGGACCGAATGCCCTCCAGTTCTGTTTTCTTCCAGATCGGACGAAGCTTGTTCTTCGGTTTCCAGGCATTGCGCGGTCGCACGAAACGCCCGAGCTGCCAGTCAAAGCTGTTGGATTTCAGAAAATCCACGAGCAGCTGTTGAGACAGTGAGTGATAGTCGTTGCTGATTGAAACCGGACCGAAGAGTCTTGAGTATTGCGGGTGACGGACCACGAATTGGCCGATTCCTTTCCACAACAGCATCAGGGGTGCGAAGCTTCGCTGGTACTCCTGGCGAATGAAAGAGCGGCCGAGCTCGATCGCAGGGCTGATGGAACGCAGAAACTGCCCGGAATAACGGAAGAGCGAGCTGGTATAAAAACCCTGCTTGCCACGTGAAGGCAGAATTTCGTCAGAGAGACCCAGGCGATAGGCGCCGATGACCTCCTGTTCCTGCGGATTCCAGATGAAAAGATGCCGGTAATAGACATCGAAAGTATCGAGATCGAGCGGTTGTCCTGTACCTTCTCCGACAGCACGGAACGTGACTTCACGCAAGCGGCCGATCTCGCGCAGGATATTCGGGATTTCACCTGCGGTAGCACAGAAAACCTGCGCTGTATCGGTATCCACGAGCAGCTGTGAAGGCCTGAGTTTTGTGATTTCGGCGGACATCATCGCTGGGTCGACAGGTTCAATGGTCCGGCTCTCTTCTGTGAGGTCAATGGGCAGGCCCGTCTGTTTTTTCCGTGGTTGCTTGTTGAGCATCATCGTATGCATGCGCAGATAGCGCGCTGCATCGTTGTCATCAGGATAGGCCTGCAGTCTGGAATGGGCGATGGACTTGCCGATCGTGACAGGAAAGCAGTGATCCCGCTTGTTGAGCAATTCACGCGGAAGCAAAAGGGTGCGCAAACGGGGATGAATCATGCCCAGGAAGTGAAACAGAAGGCTGTTGCACCCGGCAAAATGCATCGGGATGACAGTCGCCGATGTCATGCGTGCAATACGCGGAATGGATGCATCCCACTTGTCATCGCTGATGCGAAGCTTGTCCGGTTGGAACCGTGAGACATCTCCCGCCGGGAACACGACAAGCATGCCTCCGTTACGCAGCCAGCGCACGGCTTCTCTCATGGGAGAACGATTCTTGCTCACTGAATCAAAACCGGCATAGGGATCGACCCCTATGAAGAGGTCGCCAAGTTCGGGTATGCGTTTCAGAAAGCCGTTTGCGAGTATTTTGACATCGTCACGGTAGCCTTTGAGAAGGTGTGCCATGATGATGCCCTCGATGCCACCGAACGGGTGGTTGGCGACGACGATTGCAGGGCCCGAGACTGGCACGCTCGCCAGAGGCTCTCCATGAAGATGGTAGCCGATATTGAGTTTTTTCAGGGCCCTGGTGGCAAAGTCGAGCTCGCTGACCGATGGTTCCAGTTCTTCGTAAAGTGTGCCGAGTCGGCACAGGCCGCTTAGGCGTTCCAGGCTCGGCAGGGATCGCGCAAGCAGCGGCTGTAGATTCTCGCCGATATCGTCGAGTCTGAAAGGGTTCTGATTGTGATTTTTCATCGTACCGTATCGATCGAAAATGGCTTGTCCCGGTTCCGCCAGATTGGGCGCATCCTGACAGCCATCGATGAAAGTGCGATGAAATTCCCGTGACGCTTTTATGAATCAGGTGCCGGCGAAATATTGCCGGCAGGTCGTGGAATTCCGCTGTTCTGTTGTGCTTGATAGAAAGTTCTGTGATCTCTTATCGCTGGAGAAATCACAATCGGTAGGAGAAGAGAGATGTCAGTGGCAAAAAGTGACAGAAATCATCGCCGCATCCACAAGAATTTCGAGGATGCCGTCAACAAGGGAATCAAGCGCGCATCCAGGCCCCTGAAAAAGGTTGTGAGTGCCCGGGTGCAGGATCAGCAGGTAACGGTCAGGAACGGCAAGATTTCAGCGTACAGGGTCAACCTGAAAATGACCTTCATTCTGAAAAACTGAGGATCCAGGTCCCGGTTTCCCCTGGGTTTTCGAAGGATTCTCAGGAGATCGATGCCTGAAGTTCGGCAAAACTGCCTGCATACTGTGAGGTATCGACATGGATACCTGTCTGCTTGGCGATCTGGGTCGTGGAGAGAATGCCGCGGATCGTCTGCTTGCCTTCGATCTCCTCGACCACGAGGGCATGCTGGCGCCCCATTTGCCTGAATGTCTTGATGATGTCACCGACGGTGGCCCGTGCCACATCGTACATCTGCAGGACCTCGACCTGGCTCTGCGGGGTCATGAGATCGCGGGCTGTGATTTCCTCCCGACGAATGTTGTGCGTGTTCATGTGCGTAACGATCCTCTCCTCGAGGATGTCCTGGCTCGTGAGAATTCCGAGAATCTCGTATGACTGGTTGATGACGAAGAGCAGTCGAACGCCCGCATTCTTCATGCGTTCCGTCGCCTGTTCGATACCAGAGAACGGGGAGACGGCCTGCGAGGCTACGTGCCGGAGGTCTGTCATAACATCGATCGCGGGGCTGGCCGGGGTCAGGTTCATCGGCAGTTGCTGGACCGGCCTCTGGCATGTCGTGTTAGGTCCCAGCAATGAGGTCTCGAGGGGGCGGTAGAGTCCGCTCATCTCAATTCTCCTTATTAATACGTTGTTTTCGTTGCCAAGATTAACAGCGATTCAGTGCCGGTCAAATCCGTGATTCTGTATAATTTGGCATCTATTGATTTCAAGTAGATTATCAAATGGATAGCAGCAGTATCGAGTTGGCCGGCAGCGAGATCGATTCGGTGACGCAGGATGGTGATACGATCCGCGTGAACTTCTCGCGCGCGATCATCATCAAGACGATGACAGGCTCCGTTGAAAAGACGCGGTGGTGGCAGAAAGGGTCGCTGGTTTTCGATGGCGCATCCCTTGAAGGTGCATTACCACCTTTACCCGCTGTGTGCGCCGGTGGCGATGTCGGCGAGAACATTTTTACCTACAGGGACATGATTCCGGTGCCACTCGAAAGCCGGGGCCAGGCGCATTGTGATTTGAGTACCGAGGGTGCAGAAGATCACATCCGGGTGCGGGCTTCAGCGGTCAGGCTCGACATGGAAGACGTTCCGAAATACATCGAGCACATTCGTCCGGACTAGACTGGTTTCCGGGTCTGTCTGGCATGAAAAAGCCCGCAGATGCGGGCCTTTTTGGTTCCGGCTGTAATGAGGATTACAGGCGTGAGGAACCTACGATTTCGTGAGAGATGTCAACGAGACGGACAGCCATTTCGTTGTACTTCTCGCGGTAGTCCTTGAGCAGGCCATCCTGCGAGTAGTAGTAATCCTTGCCGCTGATGCCGTTGGCATGTTCGAACTCGATGAACTGCTTTTGCATCTCGAGCATCTCTTCGATCAGCTTGTTCTTCTCGTCGATCAGTGCTTGCTTGTCACTCATTGTCTCACTCCGAAAAATGATCGGGCGCGTCCGCGCCTGGTGTTCCAGCCCGCTCGGTACCAGTCAGAGGCAGCGGACCCA
>JASFFK010000193.1:0-4813 GCA_050124335.1 Chromatiales bacterium
TCCTCCCATGTCTCGCAGCAACAGCGGGTAGGCGAGAAACAGTGCCGTCATGATCAGGTGCAGCACGAAGATGCCGAGATCGAGCCTCAGCAGGTCGACGTTTGCAAGTACGCGGCTGACCTGGCCCGAGACTACCTCGGCGTCGCGATGGATGGCGCTATGCTCCGGTGTCGGCACGACGAAAAGAACCACGAGGATTCCGGCCACGGCAAGTGCCGCCGTCAACCAGAACATGCCGGGGACGCTGATGCTCTTGTAGAGTATCGGCCCGGCGACCAGCGCGATCATGAAGGCCATGCCAATGCTGATGCCGATCAGCGCCATGGCCTTGGTGCGGCTGGATTCGCGGGTGGAGTCCGCGACGAGCGCCATGACAGCGGCAGCAATCGCCCCGCTACCCTGCAGGGCACGGCCGATGATCACGCCCGTGATGCTCTCCGACATGGCTGCCACGACGCTCCCGATCGCAAAGAGTATGAGCCCCCCGACGATAACCGGCTTGCGCCCGATGCGATCTGACAGCATGCCGAACGGGATCTGCAGCAGTGCCTGCGTCAGGCCATAGATGCCGATGGCAAGGCCCACCAGCAGCGGCGTCACGCCGGCGAGATGTTCGGCATAGAGTGCGAAGACAGGCATGATCAGGAACAGCCCGAGCATGCGCAGCGCATAGATGCTCGCGAGCGAGAAGGTTGCCCGTTTTTCGGTCGCTGACATGCGATCCGGGGAGTGTCTGTTCATGTGGTGTTCAAGCTTCGTAACTGGCCACGGGGGCGACCATAAAGCGGTCTCCGTGCAAGAGGCTGGTGCTTTTGGCGCTGCTGTTCAAAAGATCGTATAGTACCCGATTCGCCTGATATTTTTGACTCAAAACGGCACATGGACACCATCGCGATTCGAGGGGCGCGCACCCATAACCTCAAGGACATCTCGCTGGAGCTGCCGCGCGACAAGCTGATTGTCATCACCGGGCTGTCGGGTTCCGGTAAATCCTCGCTTGCCTTCGACACCATCTATGCCGAGGGGCAGCGCCGCTATGTCGAGTCGCTGTCGGCCTATGCGCGCCAGTTCCTATCGATGATGGAGAAGCCCGACGTCGATCACATAGAAGGTCTGTCGCCCGCCATTTCCATCGAGCAAAAGACCACGAGCCATAACCCGCGCTCGACAGTCGGCACCATCACCGAGATTTACGACTACCTTCGGCTGCTGTTCGCGCGCGCCGGCACGCCGCATTGCCCCGTGCACGGCGATACCCTCGAGGCCCAGACGGTGAGCCAGATGGTCGACCAGGTGCTTGCGCTTCCGGAGGGCGCACGCATGATGCTGCTCGCGCCGGTTATCAGCGAGCGCAAGGGGGAGTACCACAAGCTGCTCAGCGAGCTGCATGCCCAGGGTTATCTGCGTGCACGAATCGATGGTGAAATCGTGGAGCTCGATGATCCACCCGAACTGGAATTGCACAGGAAACACACCATCGAGGTCGTCGTCGACCGCTTCAAGGTGCGCGGCGACCTGCAGCAGCGCCTTGCCGAGTCTTTCGAGACCGCTCTGAACCTGGCGCATGGCGTGGCGCGCGTTGCCGCAATGGATGGCGAGCAGCCGGAGATGGTCTTCTCGGCCAATTTCGCCTGCCCGCAGTGCGGCTACAGCATCGAGGAGCTGGAGCCTCGGCTCTTCTCCTTCAATAACCCTGTCGGCGCCTGCCCGACCTGCGATGGACTCGGTATCGAGCAGTTCTTCGACCCGGCCAAGATCATCACGCATGACGAGATCAGTATTGCCGGCGGCGCCATCCGCGGCTGGGACAAGCGCAGCAGCTACTACTTCCAGATCCTCAAGGCCGTCGCGAAGGTGCACGGCTTCGATCTCGAAGTGCCGTGGAGCGAAATGCCGAAGGGGGCGCGGGAGATCGTGCTCTTCGGCACGAAGGGCAAGCCCGTCGAGATTACCTTCCGCAACGAGCGCGGGCGCACCGTGACCAAAACGATGCCGTTCGAGGGTGTCGTCAACAATCTCAAGCGGCGCTACCACGAGACCGACTCCAACAGCGTACGTGAGGAACTCGCGCGCTACATCTCGACCCAGCCCTGCCCGGATTGCCACGGCAGCCGTCTCAACGAGGCCGCGCGTCACGTGGTCGTTGGCGGCCTGGTGCTGCCGGATATCACCATGATGCCCGTCGACCAGGCGCTGGAGTTCTTCGAGAAGCTTTCACTTGCAGGCAAAAAAGGCGAAATTGCCGCCAAGATCGTGAAAGAAATCAACCAGCGGCTGAGTTTTCTTGTCAACGTCGGGCTGAACTACCTGTCGCTGGAACGCAGCGCCGAAACCCTCTCTGGCGGCGAGGCGCAGCGTATCCGGCTGGCCAGCCAGATCGGCGCGGGTCTCGTCGGTGTCATGTACGTGCTCGACGAACCCTCCATCGGCCTGCACCAGCGCGACAACGAGCGGTTGCTGAAAACGCTGACCTATCTGCGCGACCTCGGCAACACTGTTATCGTTGTCGAACACGACGAGGAGGCCATCCGCTCTGCCGATCATGTCGTGGATATCGGTGTGGGGGCCGGCGTGCACGGCGGGCGTGTCGTCGCACAGGGGACAGCCGATCAGATCGCACAATGCGATGAGTCGCTCACGGGACAGTACCTCTCGGGCAAGCGTGTCATTCAGGTTCCGCCCCTGCGCACAGAGATGACCCCGGAGCGTGTGCTCACAATCACCGGTGCCAGTGGCAACAATCTCAAGAAAGTCAGGCTCGAGATCCCGGTCGGCCTGCTGACCTGCGTCACAGGTGTCTCGGGCTCCGGCAAGTCTACATTGATCAACGACACCCTCTACCCGATTGCCGCGACGCGACTCAACAATGCATCGACGCTGACGCCGGCGCCCTACGAGGAGGTTCACGGTTTTGAGCATTTCGACAAGGTCGTCGATATCGACCAGAGCCCCATCGGGCGTACGCCACGATCGAACCCGGCCACCTATACCGGCATCTTCACACCGATCCGCGAGCTCTTCGCCGCCACGCCCGAGTCGCGCGCGCGCGGCTACACGCCGGGCCGCTTCAGCTTCAACGTCAAGGGCGGTCGCTGCGAGGCCTGCGCCGGCGACGGCGTCATCAAGGTGGAGATGCACTTCCTGCCGGACATGTACGTGCAGTGCGACGTCTGCAAGGGCAAGCGCTACAACCGCGAGACGCTCGAGGTGAAGTACAAGGGCAAGAGCATCGACGAGATCCTGAACATGACCGTCGAGGAGAGCCTGGCTTTCTTCGAACCCGTGCCGGCCATCAAGCGCAAGCTGCAGACCCTGATGGATGTCGGCCTCTCCTACATCACGCTCGGCCAGAACGCCACGACCCTGTCAGGTGGAGAGGCGCAGCGAGTGAAGCTGTCGAAAGAGCTGTCGAAGCGGGATACCGGTAGTACCCTGTACATACTCGACGAGCCGACGACCGGGCTGCACTTTCACGACGTGAGTCACCTGCTTGAAGTGCTGCATCGGCTGCGGGATCATGGCAACACGGTTGTCGTCATCGAGCACAATCTGGATGTCATCAAGACGGCGGACTGGATCATCGACCTGGGACCCGAGGGCGGAAACCAGGGTGGCGAAATCATCGCGACGGGGACGCCGGAGGAAGTCGCCAAGGTAAAGGGATCGCACACAGGACGCTTTCTGCATGTTTGTTTGGGGTCACACTGAACAATAGGGGACAGACCAGGGTTTTCTCTGAGTCATTTGCAGAAATACCCTGGTCTGATCCTGTTATTCCCTGAATCATTGGCCAGACTTCGCTTTGAGAAAAGTAGCCTGATAGCCTTTTAAAGCCCGGAACCTGCCAACGGGCAGTCTTTTATTGAAAGGCAGGAGAGACATACCGATGCCCTACCGTTTCACAGCTATTTTCAGTTCTCTTTTCCTTCTTGCATGCGCACAAGCCGATCCCGTCAAGCGCCTTGAAGATCTCGATACCCTCGAGTGGACACACCGGGTCATTCTGATCAGCGTGGATACACAGCAGAAACCCGATATTTTGCAACGCCTCGAGCATGAAAAGGCAGACATCGATGAGCGGCACATCGCGTGGTTCCTGCTGAGTGATGACGGCATAGTCAGCAACCTCGATGTGGACCTGTCGCCAGGACTGGATCGGGTCATCACAAGGGACCATTTCCAGCACACGCAAACCGGCGTGGTGCTCATCGGGAAGGATGGCGATGTGAAATACCGGGCAACAGTGCTCGACCTCGATGAAATTTACGGCCGCATCGACCTGATGCCCATGCGACGCGCCGAGATGGCCGAAAGTAATTAGCGCAGATCAAAGGGTCAAAGGGGTCAGACTCGATTGATCCAATCGCGAGAGCGCCCTGCTCCAATTTCAATGGAGTCTGACCCTGTTGATCTACTCTGACCCTGAATAGGGACTGCTGAAAAAGTGACAGGGGGATTAATTTCTGTACAGTAGCAACAGGCACCCACTTCTCAATTTTCTTCAGGACAACCCCTCATGACTCAAGATCCCAGATTCAAAGCCGTGCTGCTTGCCTGCTCTGCCATTCTATCGATCGGCTCAGGCCTTGTTATCCCGGTTCATGCCGAACAGCCGCTGCCCGCATCGACGAACGCTCCCCTCCCCGCAACACTGAGCGGCAAAGTCACGGACGTGAAAAGCGCGATGGGTTACACCTATGCCGAAGTCGACACCGGCCTGAAAAAGGTCTGGGTTGCCGGACCCTCGACCGAGCTGAAAGCAGGTGACACCGTCTCTTTTTCGACAGTGATGCCAATGCAGAATTTCCACAGC
>JASFFK010000194.1:0-4743 GCA_050124335.1 Chromatiales bacterium
CGGCATACAGTGCGCGATCCAGCAGCATGACCTGCTCGGCGGCTTCTCCCTCGAACCTCGCCGCGAGTGCGCCCAGTGTGCGCGGCGGATCTTCGGGCCAGGTTGCTTCGGCTGCCGAGAGCAGGGCAGAGGCGGCATCGGTTGACCGGTTTTGCCGGCAGGCCCGCTCGAAGCGTTCGATCGCTGTCTTGAAGACCGGTTGCGGCTTTTCTGTCGTTGCCGGGGGTTCTGCCGGCTTCCTCGCGGCCAGCTCTTTTTGCGAACCGCCTCTTTTTTTCCTGGCAAGCAGGTATAGAAGCGGGACGATCAGCAGCAACACAAGGATCCACCAGTAGCGCTCAAGCAGTGAGGTCTCTGGTGATTCAGATAACGGTGTCCGGCTTTCGCTTGTGGAACCTGCCGAAGGCGCATTGTCCGGCTTACCTGATGGAGCAGACTGCGCAGGTGGCCGGGCAGCAGCACCCGATCCCTGTGCGACATTGAGGTCCCATTCAGGCAGTTGTGCAAGCTCTTCCTGGTCCCTGTCGATATTCCACCATGCCAGCTCTACCGGTGGTACGCGCAGTTTGCCGGTTCTGTCCGGAATGTAGGTGAAGCTCTGGCGACTGAAACCGAAGACCTTGTTGCCGTCGGTTTTGCTGTCGATGACCGGTTGTTCCGGGTAGAGCCTGGTATCAGCCGGTTCGCCCGGTTCGAGTACGGGGATCTGTGAGCCGGTCAGTCCCCGGGCTTCGACGGTGATGGTGCGCGTGACGGGTTCACCTGTGCGCAGTTGCGGCGGGTTTTCTGTCCAGCTGTCATGCAGCCTGATCTCCTCTGCCGGCAGCCAGTTCCCGTCAAGTCCGCCGGGACGGGGAAGGATCTCCACTGTGGCAGGCTCGCTTCCGGTGCGCACCTGGCGCCCCTGTGCACGCAAAGGGCTGCTGCCGAAGAAGTCATTCAGCAACGAATTCCCTTGCTGCATCATGTTCGGCAACGCAGCAGGCGAGGTGACCTTGCCCTCGAAGCGTACAGGAGGTATCTGCAGTTCGCCGCTACGCTCAGGCAGTATCACATAACGTCTTTCGATGACCTGGTATGGCCTGCCATGACGGGTTGTCGTGTAGCGCACCTCGTCGCCAAGACGTTCGACCAGGGCATTCTCGACTGCGGGTTCAGCAAGTTCGCCAGTGACCAGGCTGCCATCATGCAGCAGCCTTACCTTGAACGGTATTTGCTGCTGCACATAGTACTTGTCACGGGGGTCTATCTCGGTTTCGATGAAGAGTTGCCGGGCCTGTTGCTCCCTGATTTCGGCCGGGATCTCCCTGACCGTCAACTCGAGCGGACGGGTCTGTTCCTGCCCGACCCGGAGTGATGGTATCTGCAGCCTGCCGAGCTTGCGTGGTTCAAGCCCGATGCGCCAGGTGACCTTGTCACTCCGCACGCCATTCACGATGGTGACGGAGGTGCCGGTACGTGTCCCGAGGATTCTGAAATCACCCGACAATGGCGTGAGGTCAGGCTGTTGAGCATTCCGGTTATTGGTTTCGATCGTCAGCGTTAACTGGTCGCCCTCGAAGGCCTGGTAGCGGTCGAGCATGGCGTTGACTTCCGCGTAGCCAACGACCGGTAACAAAAGCGTCAGCACCAGGATGAGGATGGCGCTTGTGGTCTTTGCTGTGATTCTCATGTGTCTCGGTCTTTCTTCATTGTCAGTACCCCTGTCCGCCTGGAGATTCGCTCCAGCCGCGCTCTCTGTACTGATACAGGAACTTGCGCCTTAGCAGGCCGCCCGGATCGTCCGGAATACGCCGCAGCCATTGTTGAGCGGCCATCTCTTCCTCGCTGCTGAGTTCCTCTGCCATGGCCTGTTGCTGCTCGTCGCTACCGGGGTGCCTCTCTTGTTGTTGTGTAGTCTCCGATTGTCGCCGTTGCTCGCTGGATGATTCTCCCTCGAACTGCTCCTGGTCGCTGCCATCATCGTTCCGGTTTTCATCAAGCGCCTCGTTGGCTTTCGCAAACTGGTTTTCATCGGACTTGTCACCAGCGCCCGCTGCCTGTTGCTGAGCAGATTGCGTATTCTCTTCGGTCCCTTCCTGTTGTGCCTGACCTTGCTCTCCCTGCTGCTGTTCGGATTCCTGTCCGTTTTGTGCCTGCTGGCTCTGTTGATTCTGCTGTTGTGCGGATTGCTGCTGGCTATCGGCTTGCTGACTCTGTGCTTCCTGTTCAGAGGATCCCTCACCGCTATCAGCCTGTTGATTCTGCTGGTCCTGCTGTTCGGATGATGGTTGCTGCCGGTCTTGTTGCTCTTCTGACTGTTGTGCGCGGTTTCCCTGCTCCTCTCTCTCTTGCTGTTCGTCAGTCTGTTCTTCTTCCTGTTCGCGCTGTTTGAGGAGCTCTTCAATCGCAGCCTTGTTGAAAATGGCATCATCCATCCCGGGTTGTTGCTCGATTGCGTCGTCGTAAGCCTCTATCGCTTCACGGTATTTGCCCAGTCGCGCCAGTGCGTTTCCGCGGTTGTAGGCCGCATCTGCACCATCGAGCCTGTCAAACTGCTCCAGTGCCTGGCGGTAGTCGCCACGCTTGTAGGCAGCGCTACCCAGCATGGAAGGATCATTCGAGATATCGGGAACCCTGTCATATTCCTGCTGTTGCAGGGCATCTGCAGCCTGCTGGTCGGCGCGTTGCCACAGGTCGCGCCATTCGAATGCCATGGCGTCATGCGACGGGGAAACAAACAGAATGGCAAGCACCATGCTGAACAGCCAACCACGGCGGAAAGCGAGGGCTGCGAGCGGGAGCAGCAGGAGCGTCAGGTAAGGTCCCCGTTCCTTCCACTTTTCGGCACGCATGTCGTCGACAGTTTCCGATTCACCCCGGCTATTTCCCGGGACGAGCAATGCATCGATATCACTGTTGGCAGTTGTCATCTGGCGGTAGAGCCCACTGCCGGCCACTGCCACCCTGCGCAGGGAAGCTGTGTCGAGACCGACGATGATCGGCTTGCCGCTGCGATCGCTCAGCATATTGCCACGCGCATCATAGAGTGGTGCGCCTTCCGCTGTGCCAACGCCGAGAACCGAGACGGTGTGGCCGGCCTGCGCGATTCGTTCCGCTGCTTCCGTGGCCAGGTCGCCCTCAACGCCATCGGCGATCAGTATGATCTGCCCCTGCGCCACGCCCGCTTGTTGCAGGAGGTCCAGTGCCTGCAGGAGTCCGAGGTCTGCACGGCTTCCCTGGGACGGCATGATGGCGGGCTCCAGCGCCCTGAGTTGTGACCTGATGGTCTCTGTATCCCGCGTCAGGGGCGTTACAGTGAAAGCGTCTCCGGCGAAAACAACAAGCCCTGTCAGTCCTTCTTCGTCTTCAGCAAGGATGTCCTCGACCTTGAAGCGGGCGCGCTCGATACGTGTCGGTTTCAGGTCCTGCGCAAGCATCGAGCGGGAAAGATCCAGAACAATAACCCTGGCGGCATTCGTCTGCATGAGCGGTTGTGGCTGGCGTTCCCAGGCGGGATTGGCAAGTGCCAGTATCGCGATCAGCCAGCCGGCGCCAAGCAGCCAGAGTGGCAATCGGGATCGATTGGTAGTACCGCCATTCATCAGCAGGGGCTGCAGACTGGCGTCGATGATCCTGCGCCAGGGTGTCTCTCCGGCCTGTCTCCTGGCTGCAAGCCAGAGCAACAGGGCGAGTGGGAGCAGCGCCAGCAGCCAGGCTGGCTCGAGAAAGTGAAACTGGATACCGTTCTGGTCAGGCATTTTGCATCCTGCCGCCGCGGAACCGTTCTGCGAGTTGTGGAAAGAGCGCCATGAATAGAGTCAGGAAGAGACTGGCAGCCAGGGGCCATGCGTAGAGTTCGTCAACAGGACGGTAACTCTGTGTGTCTTCCGAGACAGGCTCAATCTCGTCGAGCAGGGCATAGATGTCGGCAAGGCTGCCGGTGTCGCGAGCACGAAAATAGCGTCCGCCGGTCTTGTCTGCAATCGCCCTGAGTGTCTTCTCGTCGAGCTCCCTGTTCGGCAGACGGCGATTGCCGAAGAGGCTACGTACGATCCTCTCGCTGGAACCAATACCGATGGTATAGATGCGAACATTCGCTGTCGCTGCCAGGTCGGCCGCTTTCAGGGGTGAGACGGCGCCGGCCGTGTTGGCGCCGTCTGTCATCAGGATCAGGATGCGGTTCTCTTCCGGCTGGTCCTGCAGTCGCTTGACGGCAAGGCCGATGGCGTCACCGATCGCTGTGCTGCGACCGGCAAGACCGATTGCTGCCTCGTTGAGGAGGGTATTGACCGTTCGACGGTCGAACGTCAGGGGTGCCTGCAGGTAGGCCTGGTCACCAAACAGGATCAGGCCGACCCGGTCCCCCTCACGCTCTTCGATGAAGTCTCCTGCGACCTGCTTGACTGCAGCTAGACGCGTCATGCGCTGTCCGCCGATAAGCATGTCATCAGTCTGCATGGAACCGGAGATATCGACAGAGAGCATGAGGCTGCGTCCTGCAACCGGCAGGTACACTGTCTCCCCGATGAGCTGGGGACGCGCTGCGGCAATGACCAGCAAGAGCCAGGCGAATAGTGCGAGGGGCAGGCGCCATGCCTTGCCTCGACGCGCCTTGCCTGCCGTACTGGCGGAGAATGCCTCGAAGAACGGGAAACGAAGTGCGGCAGGACGGGAAACCTGTGCACGCGGTAGCAGCAGTGCCAGTAGAGGCAGTGGGAGCAGGATGAACAGCCATGGCCAGGCGAACTCATACTCCATTTC
>JASFFK010000195.1:0-4723 GCA_050124335.1 Chromatiales bacterium
CAAGTTCGCCGAGACGGAGTTTGATCGCAGTCTCGTGCTCCTTCACGGTGAAGGTGAAGGCGAGGTAGGAGATGGCTGCAAGCAGCAGGACGACGATGATGACTGGTGCCTTGATATTCATTACCCTTCTCCTCAACGGCTCACTCTGCTGCGTTCGAGATTACGTCCCTGCCGCAGGTTCGGATTGTTCGAGGTGCGTTCCCCGGAGCCGGTGCCCCGGTCGAGAGCCGGCGGCTCAATGCCCCCGGAAGGCATGGCGCCACGATCCTTCATCATCCGGTCGAGCGGCAGATAGGTGAGATTGTTGCTGTTGTCGATGTCGAGCAGGACCTTGCTGTTGCCGGCATAGACCTGTTCAATGGTTTCGAGATAGAGACGCTCCCGCGTGACCTGCGGCGCCTTGACGTACTCGCCATAGATCGACAGGAAACGCTGGGACTCACCCTCGGCTTCGGCGATGACACGCGCCTTGTAGGCCCGGGCATCTTCCTTGAGCTGTTCGGCTTCACCACGCGCTTCAGGGATGATCTTGTTGGCGTAGGCCTCGGCCTCGTTGACGAAACGCTCGCGGTCCTCACGTGCCTTGATGACGTCATCGAAGGCTTCCTTGACTTCCGGCGGTGCCTCGGCGTCCTGGATGTTCACCCTGACAACCTCGAGGCCTGTTTCGTAGAGACCGACCAGGTCGACAACCCGCTCCTGTACGGCGACGGCGATGGCATTCCGGTTTTCGGTGATGATGTCATCGAGGGTGTTCTGACCGACGACCTCGCGCAGCGCGGATTCGGTCGAGCTGCGGATGGTCTCGCGCGGGTTGTGATCACGGAACAGGAAGTCCTCGGGGTTGTTGATGCGGTACTGCACGCTCAGCGAGACGGTGACGATGTTCTCGTCACTGGTGAGCATCTGCGCCTTGTGGTCGAATGAGCTCACGTCATCGACATTGACGAGCGTGTGCGACTCGAAAGGTTGCGGCAGGTGCCAGTTGGGGCCAGGCATGGTTACGCGCTTGAAGGCGCCGAAACGCGTCTCCACACCGCGCTCCGCGGGCCCGACGATGTAGAAGCCCTGGACAGCTGCGTAGAGGACCAGCAGTACCAGGATGACAATGCCGAGCAGGCCGCCACCGGGAATGCTGCTCTTCTGGCCACCGCCACTGCCGTCACCGCCGGAAGGACCGCGTTTCTTGCCAAAGAGGCCACCGAATTTCTTCTGCAGATTCCTGATTACCTCGTCGAGGTCCGGGGGACCATCCTGCTTGCCGCCGCCCCAGGGATCGCGTTTATCTCCACCCGGTTCATTCCAGGCCATAGGAAACTCCTGATTATTTAATTCGTCTGATTCGTACTCGAATCGCGCAAAGGCGCAATTCTAGCCTGATATGCGCCTGATTAACACTGCGGGAAAACCTGCTTATTCCGCCACCGGCTGTAACATCAAGGGGCCGTTGTCAGCTACCTGAGGCTGTGACCCTGAAGGCCCCGGAAGATTCCCGCTGCAGGCTTTTCAGGGCATCGAACTCTTTCATGAGCTGTTCATAACGTTTTCGCGACAGCGTGACATGCAGTTCCAGGCTGCCATCATCCCTGCAGCCCTCCTCTTCGACATGCCCCTCGCGGTAGAGCGCCGCACGCAGGGCGCCCTGGCCAGGTGAGAGCACGAGGTGCCCGCTGACCTGGTCCGCACCGACGAGTTCCTCGAGCACCTCCTGCAGCAGATCGAGCCCTGCCCCTTTCATGGCTGAAAGCCACACGCGGACGGGCTTGCCTTCTCCGTCACGCTCGACATGCGGTTCGACCCCGTCGAGCTGATCGATCTTGTTGTAGACCTCGAGAAGCGGCACCTCATCGGCGCCGATCTCCTCCAGCACGCCGCGCACTTCGGCAACCTGTCCGGCCATCCCGGGGCTCGAGGCATCGATGACATGCAGCAGCAGGCTTGCATCGATGGATTCCTGCAAGGTCGACCGGAAGGCGGCAACCAGCTCGTGCGGCAGGCGCGAGATGAAGCCGACCGTGTCGGCCAGGACCACGCTGGTATTTCCCGGCAGCACCAGCTGGCGCAATGTCGGGTCGAGCGTCGCAAAGAGCTGGTCTTTTGCATAGACCCGCGATTCGGTCAGGCAGTTGAAAAGCGTGGACTTTCCGGCGTTCGTGTAGCCGACGAGCGAGATCGTCGGCACTTCGGCCCGGCGGCGTGCCTTGCGCCCGAGTTCCCGTCGAGCATCGACCTTCCCGAGCCGCTTGCGGATGCGCGCGATGCGATAACCGATGAGGCGGCGGTCGGTCTCGAGCTGAGTCTCGCCCGGTCCGCGCAAGCCGATGCCCCCTTTCTGGCGTTCGAGGTGGGTCCAGCCGCGCACAAGGCGAGTCGAAAGATGACGCAGCTGGGCAAGCTCGACCTGTAACTTGCCCTCGTGGGACTGTGCGCGCTGCGCGAAGATGTCGAGGATCAGTCCCGTCCTGTCGAGTACACGGCACGACAGTGCCCGCTCGATGTTGCGCTCCTGCCCGGGAGAGAGTTCGTGGTCGAAGATGACGAGTTCGCCCGATTCCGCCTCGAGAATCTCGCGAATCTCGTCGAGTTTGCCACTGCCGACGAAACTTTTCGGATCGGGTTGTGAGCGGCTGGCCGTGACAAGGGCAACGGGCTCGGCACCGGCTGATTTCGCCAGTTCCGAAAATTCGGCAATCTCGCCCTCTTCCGGCCGGGATTCGAAAGCAACATGCACCAGCACTGCACGTTCACCGCCGCTCGGGCGCTCGAATAACTCCACTGGTCGCCTTCAGCCTGCGCCAGCCCTGTCTGGTGGGGTGCCAGTCACGGCAGACGTCCCTGTAACGCTGCCGGGGTGGGAGAGATCAGAAATTTCCGGCGTCCTGCTTGCCGCTGTTCTCATCGGGAGACGAAATGCGCACATTTCTCGAAGGCACGATGGTCGAGATCGCATGCTTGTAGACCATCTGGCTCACGGCATTTTTCAGCAGCACGACAAACTGGTCGAATGACTCGACCTGGCCCTGCAGCTTGATACCGTTGACGAGGTAGATTGAGACAGGTACTCGCTCTTTCCTGAGCGCATTGAGGAAAGGATCTTGTAGATTTTGCCCTTTTGACATGGTCTTCTCCGACTGTTTTATTGTTTGTGGATGCCGCCCTGTTCATATGTTCGTGGCGGCTGCAGGTTTTCCGGCTTCAAATGGAGTCGCTGCCTGCGACTCTTCAGTCGAGACAGTCCGAGTCCGGTCCGACCTGCAAGAAACCTAATTTAGCATAGGTTCTATTATCTGACCGGCATTTTTACCATTTTGTTTCAACCAGATAGCATTTTTTTCACGCCTCAGCCAGGTCATCTGGCGCTTGGCAAGCTGGCGCGTGGCTGTGATTCCCGTCCTGACCATCTCTTCGTAATCGATGTCGCCGCGAATGTAGCCCAGCATCTGGCGGTAACCGACACTGCGCATGGAAGGAAGATCGGGGGTGAGATCGTATTTTTCAAGCAGCTCTCGAACTTCCTGCTCGAAGCCGAGCTCTAGCATGCGTTCAAAGCGCAATGCGATGCGCTCACGCAGCTCTTCCCGGCTCCAGGGTGACTGCACCAGCTTGACGGGGCGGTACGGCAGGGTCGATTCCGTACGCTCCTGCTGCAGTTCGCTCAGCGGCCTGCCGCTCACCATGTAGACCTCGAGTGCGCGCTGGATGCGCTGCGGATCGTTAGGGTGTATGCGTCTGGCCGCTACCGGATCGACAGCCTCGAGGCGTGCGTGCATCCCCTGCCAGCCGATCTGCCCTGCCTCGTCGAGCAGTTGCTGGCGGATTGCTTCATCGGCCTGCGGCAGGTTGGACAGTCCCTGCTCGAGCGCGCGGAAATAGAGCATGGTTCCGCCGGCCAGCAGGGGGATGCGCCCGGCTGCCGTGATGTCGGCCATTTCGCGCAGGGCGTCTGCGCGAAAACGTGCAGCGGAATAGGCCTCGGTCGGCGCGACGATATCGATCAGGCGGTGCGGCGCTTGCGCGAGTTCCTCGGCAGAGGGCTTGGCGGTACCGATATTCATGTCCCGGTAGACGAGTGCAGAATCGACGCTGATGACGTCGACGGGTAACTGCCGGGCGAGTTCGATGGCGAGATCCGTCTTGCCCGAGGCCGTCGGCCCCATGATGAAAATGGCCGGTGGCAGCGGCTCTTCTATTGACCGCGACTGAACCATTTGTCCATCTCACCAAGCGACCAGGCCATCCAGGTGGGGCGGCCGTGGTTGCACTGGTCGCTGCGCTCCGTGCGTTCCATGTCGCGCAGCAGGCCGTTCATTTCGTCGAGGGTCAGCTTGCGATTGGCGCGCACCGATCCGTGGCAGGCCATGGTCGAGAGGATTGCATTGATCTCGTCGCTGATGCGATTGCTGTTGCCGTACATGGCGAAATCCGACAGCAGGTCGCGCAGCAGGCGCTCCGCATCTGCACCCTGCAGATAGACAGGCATCGAACGCACGACGAGCGTGGACTCGCCCAGCCGGTCGATCTCCATGCCAAGCCTGCCAAACCAGTCTCGCTGCTCCCCCGCCAGCTCTGCCTCGCGCGGGCTGACCTGCACCGGGACCGGGACCAGCAAAGGCTGGGACCTGAGCCGCTCATCCTCCAGCGCCGTTTTCATACGCTCGTAGGTGATGCGTTCGTGTGCGGCATGCATGTCGACGACCACGAGCCCGTCGGCATTCTGCGCCAG
>JASFFK010000196.1:0-4686 GCA_050124335.1 Chromatiales bacterium
TGTCAATAAGAGAAGAAATCGGATCACGGCGAGAAGAGGTATTAACGTCACTGGTTCTTCTGCAAAATATTTTCCCGGTCGGACTGGCGTGATCGGAAACATCCTTTACCAGGTGGACTCGAACGATACTAACACGCTATCAATATTCGGCAACCCCGGCAAGATCCTGCCGTCCCCGTGGAGTTGGTACTGCCATTGCCACCCCTGCAATGCAGCAAACGACGCCGTTCATGCGTCACCTCAGGCATCCTGGCGGATCGTCTCTCCTCCCCCATCGCGACACAGGGGGCAACCTGGCTGTAAAGTACAAGTAAGGTCATGCTGTTGAACTGCGGTTATTGCCCCGAAGCGGAACGTCGGCGCATCTGGGCATAACCCGTTACGTTATGATCTGTTTCTCTGTCTGCAGTTGAATCAGATAGTGACCTTTTTGAAAGCCGACTCAAGCCAGAACGCTTTTTCAATCGAAGAAGGTGACCGCAATACTTCCAGATCATTACAAATCACCGGCAGTCATGACGTTTGTTCAGACATCCATTGCCATGATTGCATTTGCAGCCAATCCACTGCTCTGCAGACTTGCCTTGCGTGAGGAACAGATCGATGCAGCAAGTTTTGCAACTGTCAGAGTGATTTCCGGCGCTTTGGTTCTGGCACTTATCCTGCTGTTACAGAAAAATGTCGACTACCGCCCCAAAGCCAGCTGGTGGTCAACATTCATGCTGTTCACCTACATGGTTCTGTTTTCGTTTGCCTACCTCACATTGAGCGCAGGAACGGGCACCCTGATTCTGTTTGGCGCGGTACAACTGACAATGTTTATCACCGGGATACGACGGGGTGAGCAGTTCTCACTGATCTCGTGGGCAGGTCTCACGCTGGCTGTCATCGGGCTGGTCTATCTCGTTTCACCCGGCGTGACAGCACCCGACCCGGCAGGCGCTCTCATGATGACTGTTGCCGGCATTGCATGGGGTGTCTACTCATTGCTGGGCAAGGCGTGTGTCAACCCTCTGGCGGCAACTGCAAACAACTTTATTTATTCCGTGCCACTTGTCATTGGTGTCAGTCTCTTGTTCACGGGAGACCTGCATATCTCTCCGCAAGGCTTGATACTCGCGGCAGCTTCCGGGGCTATCGCATCGGGTCTTGGTTACACCATATGGTACGCAGCACTTCGTGAGCTCAAACCCACCTCGGCTGCCACGGTTCAGCTTTCGGTGCCTGCGATCGCTGCATTTGGCGGTGTTCTGTTCCTCTCGGAACCGCTCTCACTGCGCCTGGTACTGGCGTCGATCGCCACACTGGGCGGAGTGGCAATTGTGTTGACACAGAGAAATCAATCGCTGAAATAATCCCCCTGCGACACGGTGTGACGATCCGCTGGTTCCCAAGGGTGTCATGCAGTGATGATGCATGCCTGTGCAGGTCGAGAGTCTGTCCCGGAGAGAGTCAGTAACCGGTGTACCTGTTCAGAATATCAATCGAGACGTTTCTTGAAACGTAATGAAGCAATCACAAGGCCAACCAGCATGAAACCCAGCAACCACAAGGCGTCATCCTGTATATCGGCAAGGGTCGCATCCCTGAGCACAACACCACGAATTCCACGCATGAAATGAGTAGCAGGCAGAATCTCGGCGATGTATTGGGCAGCTTCCGGCATTCCCTCGTACGGGAACATGAATCCGGAGAGGAGGATGGATGGCATCAGGACAAAAACCGTCATCTGCATCGCCTGTAGCTGGCTTTTTGCAATCGTCGAGATCACAAGTCCGAGAGAGAGGCTTGCCCCGATGAAAAGCAATGTAATCCCGAACAGATTCCACAGACCTCCGTTGATCGGCACGTTAAAAAGCAGGTGCCCGAGCCCGAGGATAATGGCGACCTGAACGAGACCGATAAAGATATACGGAACAATCTTGCCCAGCATGAGCTCGATGGGGCGTACAGGTGTCGTGATGAGCATTTCCATGTTGCCGCGCTCCTGTTCACGCACGATCGCAGCCGAAGTGAACATGATCATGGTCATGGTGAGAATCACACCCACGAGACCGGGAACGATGTTGATCTCGGAACGCTGTTCCGGATTGAAAAAGAGGCTGACCTCGAAAGTCGGGGTCTTGCGATTGGTTGACTGGCGAAACAGTTCTGTCAGCGGCATGTTTCGCAATCCCTTGATCGCGGCCGCGATCATCGGATCTGATCCATCGACAATCCAGTGAGCGACCGGGCGGCTGGTCTCCTCATCCGTTGCCGGCGGCGTTCCCATCCCGATGGCTCCACTGCGTACCAGCCGCTGGCTCACATCATGCGGGATGAGCAAGGCTGCCCGAACCCTCGAGCTCGTGATGGCGTTTTGCGCCTCTTCGGCACTCGGGTAGTGCTCGGTGAATTCCACCACCTGTGTTGCCCTGATTGTCTGCACGAGTATGCGACTCAGTGCAGTATTACTCTCGTCAACAAGCGCAACGGGAATATCGCGAATATCAGTGTGAATCGCATAGCCGAAAAGTAACAGCTGGATGAAGGGAATCATGACAACCATGCCGAACGTCAACCTGTCACGACGAAGCTGTGTGAGTTCCTTCATCAGTATGGCCAGTATCCGGCGCAGGGCGTTCATTCTCGATGGCTCCGCGTGCTCGTCACGAAGACATCCTCCAGACTCGGTCTGACGCAGCGAATCTCTCCGGCATTATTCAGCCGGGAATGCATCCTGAGCCATTGATCAGGCTCAGCGACAGTATCGGAGACAAGTACTCTCAGTCTCGCGCCAAGCTGTGCAGCCGAGACAACCTCGGGCAATGAGATAAGCTCCTTTCTCAGGGTTCTCAGGCCTGTCCCTTCGATCTCGACAACGTTCACGCCCATCTCCTGCATGAGTTGCCGTGGCGTACCGTCGGCTCGCTTGACCCCGTTTTCAAGAATCGCAAGTCGGTGGCAGCGCTCGGCCTCGTCCATGTAATGGGTCGAGACAAGGATGGTCGCGCCATCGTCGACAAGGTCGAAAAGCTGTTCCCAGAATTGCCGACGGGTTTCGGGATCGACAGCCGCTGTCGGCTCGTCAAGGAAGAGGAGCTTTGGCCTATGCAAGGTTGCTGCTGCCAGGGCGAGGCGCTGGCGTTCACCTCCGCTCATACTCCCGGCACGCTGCTCCGAGAATCTGTTGAGATCGTGAACGGCCAGCAGTTCATCAATACGCTGCCTGCGTGCACGCACCCCTATACCGTAGATACGTGCTACGAACTGCAGGTTTTCTCTGACGGTAAGGTCCCCGTAGAGCGAGAAAACCTGTGTCATATATCCGATAAGACGCTTGAGTTTCTCTGCATTACCCGGCAGCCTGGTCCCGAGAACTTCCACTTCACCGGCTGTCGGCGTGAGTAGCCCGGTCATCATGCGCATCGACGTGGTCTTTCCACAACCATTGGGGCCCAGAAACCCGTAAATAATGCCTTTCTCGATGGAGAGGTCCAGACTGTCGACGGCCACCGTGTCTCCGAAACTCCGCGTCAAACCGCGGGCTTCAACAATCCGTTCGGTCACGGCAAATGGACCTGCGCAGGAACGCCACTTGGCAGTCTGGCTGCTGATGAAGGCAGTTGAACTTCCGCGAGATACATCAAACGGCTGCGGTTCTCGCGCGTCAGGCCATAATAGGGGGTGAATGCGGGTTCGGAACTGATCCAGCGAACCGTTCCATCGAAGACCTCGTCGACACCATCCACGCTGACCTTTAGTGAATCACCCTCGGTAATGCTTACACGCCGCGGCTCTGGTATGTAGACACGAGCATAGGGCGCATCACCCGCAAGCAGAATTGCAACCGGGCTACCGATCGTGACGCGTTCGCCGAGATTCCATGGCAGATTATCCAGCACTCCGTCCTGTGAGGCACGGATGGTCAGATCAGCGAGCAGCTTCTCTTCGCTGGCGAGTGCCGCTTTGGCTGCATCAAGCCCAGACCGGGCCATTCTAAGGTCTTCCTCACGACTGCCATTCTCCAGTTCCCGCAATTTTTCCTGTGCGCTTTCCAGGCTGGCTTTTGCCGCATCGCGTTTGGCCATTGCCAGATCAAGCTGGGACTGGCTGGTTGCGCCACGCTCAACCAGGTCCTTGTCACGTGCATAGACCTTTTCGGTTTCCAAGAGCTCCGCCCGGGCACCAGCGACATTCGCCCTTGCTGCAGCGACTTCCTCTTCTCTCGCACCGGCAAGCAACTTGTCAAGCTGTGCCCGGGCGCGTGCCACTTCCGCCCTGGCCTTGTCGACCTTTGCATTTTGCAGCCGGTCATCCATACGCAGAAGCACCGTGCCTTTTTTCACATAGGCGCCCTGTTTGACCGGCGTTTCCGTGATCACCTCGTTCACTGTCGCTGTATGTGCCACCCTGTCGCGCTCCAGGGTGCCAAGGGCAACATTGGTCTCCGAATCCGAACAGGCAGAAAGTGTACTCATCAGGGCGAGAAGCAGGATTCTGGTCATACGACCACTATGACTCTCATGCATGTGTATGCAATCCGTACAATATGGTTACCGGGAGAGGTTTCATTATAGCGTGTGTGTTCTTGCGGACCTGCCCTCAACAAGGATGAGGATCGGATAAATACACATTATGCTTCCTGCTTGATCAGCAGGATGCTTTTTCAAGACCGTCATGCCGGGGAAGGATCTCAATGATCCA
>JASFFK010000197.1:0-4640 GCA_050124335.1 Chromatiales bacterium
TTCGAAATGCGCTCGATCAGACCCTTGCCGCCGCGCGGAATGATCACGTCGATGAATTCCGGCATGGTGATCATGGCACCGACAGCATCACGGTCCGTGGTTGCAACGACCTGTACGGCATCTGCAGGCAAACCGGCTTTGACGAGACCGCGGTGAATTGAAGCCGCAACGGCCTGGTTCGAATGGAAAGCCTCGGAACCGCCACGCAGCACTGTCGCATTGCCTGATTTCAGACAGAGCGCCGCCGCATCGGCAGTGACGTTCGGACGCGACTCGTAAATGATACCAACGACCCCGAGCGGAACGCGCATGCGCCCCACCTGGATACCCGACGGACGATAGTTCATGTCGAAGATCTGGCCAACCGGATCCGGCAGGCCGGCAATCTGGCGCAGTCCCTCGATCATTGCATCGATGCGCGACGCATTGAGTTCAAGACGATCGAGCAGCGCTGCATCCAGCCCTTTCTGCCTGCCGGCCTCGAGATCCTTGCGATTCGCGGTCATGAGGGCATCGCGGTCCGCATCGAGATCGTCGGCGATGGCGTTGAGCGCCGTATCCTTCTTCGCTGTTGGCGCTGCCGCAAGCAGCCTGGAGGCTGCACGCGCTTTCGCGCCGGTTTCCTGCATATAGGCAGCGACATCGCTGATGGGTTCGTGTGCTCTCTCTGTCATGGCATTCATTCAAGAAAAACGGGTAACCGGAAATTATATCATCACGGCCGCATGCTGGACATCTTTAACACTCCGGCCTGAACCGAAGTAGACGGGAATTTCAGGGTTATCCGCTTCGGCATAACAGGGTAGGAGCCCGCGGGAAGGAAGGGATCGGGCTGCTATACCGGGTGTCTTGCACTGCGCTGGTGACGCCTGAGTCTCAACACTGCCTGCTCGATCATAGTCCAGGGGTCGATGCCGGACCCGCCCTTGATGGCATCATCAATCCTCGCAAGCAGGCTGACGAGGCGGTGAAAGCTGGCGAGGCTGTTGCGATGGGCGCAGTCCGTGACTGGCTGCTGGCGTTTTTGCCAGACGCCATGCTTTTTGAAGACCGCAGCCAGCGGCTGGCGCAGTTGCATCGCCTCGGCAACTTCGGTCAACAGACGGATCTCGCGCCCCAGGGCCCAGAGCACAACCGGTTGTGGCGTGCCCTCTGCACGCAGTGACCGGATGATCCGGACTGCACGCGCCGCATTACCGGCAAGCGCCGCATCGACCAGCTCGAAGACCGTGTAGTGGGCATGCCCGGAGACAGATGCCATGACCTGGTCGACGCCGAGGTTGCCGACACCGTGATTGAGACGAAGCTTGTCGAGTTCCTGCGCGGCAGCCAGCAGGTTCCCCTCGGTGTGCTGGGCGAGCAGCTGGGCCGCATCGAAAGAGAGCTGAAGGCCGTGATGCTGGGCGCGGTTCTTGATCCAGCCGGGCATTTGCGCAGCCGGAACAGGCCAGACCTGGATGACTGCCCCCTTGTTTTCGATCGCCCTGAACCATTTGCTGCGCTGCTGGGATGCATCCAGCTTTGGCATCGTGACAAGCAACAGGGTGTCATCGACCGGGCGCTCGAGATAGTCACAGATGGCCTGGCCACCCTCGCGACCGGGTTTGCCGCTCGGGATGCGCAGGTCGAGCACTCTGAGTTCGGCGAAGAGTGACAGCGCGTCCGCTTCCTGGCCAAGACTGTTCCAGTCGAAGCCCGTACCTGCTTCCATCACCTGGCGCTCGCTGTAGCCATGCTCCCTTGCCGAGCGGCGAACGTCGTCTGCCGCCTCGAGAAGCTGCAATGGCTCGTCGCCCGTTACAAGATAGACAGGCGACAGGCCGTTTCGCAGATGCTGATGAAGCTGTTCTGGACGCAGTTTCACGGCTTATCGCAGGGAGTAGTCAAGAACGCGCAAAATCGACATGGAGAGTTCATCGAGCATTTCGACACGCAGTTCGGCGGCCTCCCGCCGTCCGGCAAGTCCCGTCTTGCCGACCTCGATCCAGCTGCGTCGCACCCCGACCTCCTGTTCAGCGACCAGTTCACCGCCATCAGGGTCGGCAAGACTGACCATGACCTTGCGAATCAGCATGTACTCCGTTGCCTTTCCGCGACTGTCGACCGTGATGACCCGCTGGCTCTCTCCAAGGTCCCGGATCTTCAGGACGGCTTTCGCAGACTGGCCCGACTCGACCACCTGGATCCCGGATGCCGTCAGCGCGCTTCGCAGCCGTCTGGCAAGAGGATTATAGCGATCGATGCCCTCGAGAGTGAGAGGCGCATGCCGGGCCAGCGCATCGCTGTCACGCAGGTGGAAACCGCAACCGGCGAGAAGGGACACCAGTAATAGCGCGAGGAGTCTTGTTGCGTTGGCTTGCATCATTTTCCGGACTGCGGGGCGACGATGTTGACCAGTTTGCCCGGTACCACGATGACCTTGCGAATCGTGGCGTCCCCGACAAATTTCTGTACGTTCTCGTTATCGCGTGCCGCCTGCTCGACCGTTGTGTTGTCGGCATCGGCCGGGACCTGCACCTTCGCCCGCACCTTGCCATTGACCTGTACGACCAGCTCGATACTCTCCTGCCTGAGCGCATCCTCGTCGATCTGCGGCCAGCCGGCTACCAGGATATCGTCGCCATAGCCGAGTTCGTGCCAGAGATAGTGGCTGACATGCGGCGCTATCGGAGAGAGCAGGCGCAACACGATGGCCATGCCCTCTCTCAGAAGCGCCGCGTCCTCCTGCTTGTTGAGAACGTTGACCATGGTCATGCAGGCCGAAACGACGGTGTTGAACTGCTGGCGCTCGTAATCGAAGAGCGCCTTCCTGAGTGCGGCGTGGATCTCGCGACGCGCCTCCCCCGCGTTCTCCTCCGGCAGCGTATCGCCCGCAGAGCGGATTGCATCAGCATGATTGTGTGCAAGCGCCCACAAACGTTTCAGGAAGCGGTGCGCGCCCTCCACGCCCTCGTCAGACCACTCAAGGGACTGGTCCGGCGGCGCCGTGAACATGGTGTAGAGGCGAACAGTATCGGCACCGTAGCGGTCGATGAGCAGCTGGGGATCGACGCCGTTGTTCTTCGACTTCGACATCTTCTCGATGCCGCCTGCGATAACCGGATGGCCGTCGGTCTTCAGGATATGCTGACCCTCGCGTTCCTCCACATCCACCGGGTTGAACCACTCCTTCGAGCCGTCGGGATTCTCACGGTAGAAGGTTTCAGCCACGACCATGCCCTGTGTCAGCAAGCGGCTGAAGGGTTCATCGCAGGTGACAAGACCCTCGTCGCGCATGAGCTTGTTGAAGAAGCGCGCATAGAGCAGGTGGAGAACCGCGTGCTCGATACCACCGACGTACTGATCGACCGGCAGCCAGTAGTTGGCACGCTCGTCGAGCATGGCCGTCTCGCAGTCATTCGAGCAGTAGCGTGCGTAGTACCAGCTTGACTCGAAGAATGTGTCAAAAGTGTCGGTCTCTCGCTGGTCGCCATCACCCAGCTCGTAAAACCCGGGCATTTTCTTGAGCGGGGAGCCGGAACCGTCCACGATCACATCTTCGGGGAGCCGCACGGGAAACTCGGTGACCGGGACCGTCGTGCCATCGGCCCTGTTGATGACCGGGATCGGACAGCCCCAGTAACGCTGGCGAGAGACACCCCAGTCGCGCAATCTGAAATTCACGCTCTTGCCGCCCTTGCCGTGACGTTCCAGCCAGGCCGCGATGGCGTCGAACGCCTCTTCGGAACGAAGGCCGTCGAATTCGCCGGAATTCCCGAGTACGCCTTTCTCGACATATGCGGCTTCATCGATGCCGCACTCGCTGCCGTCAGCACTGAAGATCACCTGTTTTTTCGGAATGCCGTACTTTTCGGCGAACTCCCAGTCGCGCTGGTCGTGCGCCGGCACGGCCATGACCGCCCCCGAACCATAGGACATGAGCACGAAATTTGCGGCATAGACAGGCACCGACTCACCTGTGACAGGATGCAGCGCGTTGAGACCGAGCGCCATGCCTTTCTTGTCCATGGTCTCGAGTTCAGCCTCGGAAACACCGCCTTGCTGGCACTCCCGGATAAAGGCCTCTAGCTCCGGATTGCTTTTCGCTGAACGCGCTGCGAGCGGATGCTCGGCTGCGACGGCCACATAGGTCACGCCCATGAGCGTGTCGGGGCGGGTGGTGTAGATCTCGAGTGTCTCGTCCGAACCCTCGATCCCGAAGGCCATCTCCACGCCCTCGGAACGGCCGATCCAGTTGCGCTGCATGGTGCGCACCTGCTCCGGCCAGGCATCCAGCTTCTCGATGTCATCGAGCAGCTCCTGGGCATAATCCGTGATACGGATGAACCACTGCTCGATATCACGCTTCTCGACAGGGGCTCCCGAGCGCCAGCCCTTGCCATCGACGACCTGCTCGTTGGCGAGCACTGTCTGGTCGACCGGATCCCAGTTCACCGTTGCCTTCTTCTTGTAGGCGATCCCTTTCTCCATGAGACGCGTGAAGAGCCACTGTTCCCACTGGTAGTAATCCGGATCGCAGGTTGCAAGCTCCCGCTTCCAGTCATAGCCGAAACCGAGCTGCCTGAGCTGACCACGCATTTCGTCAATGTTTGCATAGGTCCACCTGGCCGGGGCTGTCCTGTTCTTGATCGCCGCGTTCT
>JASFFK010000198.1:0-4607 GCA_050124335.1 Chromatiales bacterium
TGCGAGCTCATGCTGACCGGGGGAGATGCGAGGCTGGTGGGATCGGCTGTACACTACCCGCACCAAACAATCGAGCACCTCGTACTGCTCGGGCTTCTCGAATTGACCACGATGGAATGAGATGCGCTGGATATTTTTTCTGCTGCTGGTCGGTAACCTGCTCCTGTTGTTGTTGATCCTCCAGTCTGATGAGCATGAAAATGCCGGCCTGCCGGCGATTGGCGAGCTGGAGGTCTATCCCGTCGCTGACGGTAACAGTCTCGAGGAGGGCGGGGAGTCCGTTGCGAACACAGCGGATGCAGGCGCGTCGCAAGCCACGCAGGAAATGAGTTGTTTACGTGTCGGGCCCTTCGAGACACGCGAGCGCGCACTGGCGCTGACCGCGGAGGTGACGCGCTTGGGACTGGCCTCGAACATCACCAGCGAGAGCCCGAAACCGGTCACGGATTTCCAGGTGCTCCAGACGCCCGATGTGACCGGGGTGCACCTGGAAGACGATATTGCCCGGTTGCAGCGCGCCGGCATGACGGATGTTGCGGCAATCGAGGATGGCGAATACCAGGGCGGGATTTCTCTTGGTCTTTTCGATCTCAGGGCCGATGCCATCAAGCGCCGCCAGGAGGTCGACCGTTACGGTCTCACCGCGGAGATTGTCGTGCGGACCAGTGAGAAAGCGCTCTTCTGGGTCGATATCTATGAAAGCCCGGGAAAGAAACTCACGCCGGTCGAGCTCGAGTGTCTGAAGCGTCGCTTCGACGTGGCCGTGACTTTCGAGGACGCGGTATGTCCGTGACGGGGCTCAGCTTGCTCCGGACATCTTCCCTGATGCCGCTGCCGGGTATTGTGTATGGGCCTGAAAGTTGGCAAAATACGCACCCTCGAACGGATGGCGTGCATGATGCGTTGCCGCCGCACGACGAATTTTCCGCCGGTGTAGCTCAGCAGGTAGAGCAACTGACTTGTAATCAGTAGGTCGCTAGTTCGATTCTAGTCGCCGGCTCCAATTTTCGGATCAGACGGGAAACCAGGTTTCCCGTTTTTTCTTCCTCTCTCCTGCAGGTAACACCATGGGATTCAAATGCGGCATCGTCGGCTTGCCGAATGTCGGCAAGTCCACCCTCTTCAATGCGCTGACAAAGGCGACCATCGCTGCTGAAAACTATCCCTTCTGCACCATCGACCCGAATGTCGGTGTGGTGCCGGTCGCGGACCCCCGCCAGGATCGCATCGCCGGGATCGTCAAGCCTGAAAAGGTATTGCCGACGACTATGCAATTCGTCGATATCGCCGGCCTCGTTGCGGGCGCTTCAAAGGGTGAGGGACTCGGCAACAAGTTCCTTGCGAATATCCGCGAGACTGACGCCATCTGCCATGTCGTGCGCTGCTTTCACAACGACGATGTCGTGCACGTGTCCGGCAAGGTCAACCCCCTCGAGGATATCGAGGTCATCAATACCGAGCTGGCGCTGGCAGATCTCGAATCCGTCGAGAAGGCGCTCGACAAGGTGACCCGCCAGGCCAAGACCGGGGACAAGAAGGTCCTGGCGCGCAAGGTGTTGCTCGAGCGCGTACGCGATCATCTTGACAGCGGCAAGCCGATGCGCGCGATGGAACTCACCGATGACGAAAAACTCGAGTTGCGTGACTTCCAGTTCCTGACCATCAAGCCGACTCTCTACATTGCAAATGTCGACGAGGAGGGCTTCGAGGATAACCCGCTGCTCGATGCCGTGCGTGCATTTGCCGAGGGCGAGTGCTCCGAGGTGGTGCCTGTCTGTGCGGCGATCGAGATGGAGATGGCAGAACTCGATGACGAGGAACGCCGTGAGTTCCTCGATGACATGGGACTCGATGAGCCCGGCCTCAATCGCGTTATTCGTGCCGGCTACAAGCTGCTCGGTCTGCAGACCTATTTCACTGCAGGGCCCAAGGAAGTGCGTGCGTGGACTGTTCCCGTGGGCGCAACGGCGCCGCAGGCGGCGGGCGTCATCCATACCGATTTCGAACGGGGTTTTATCCGTGCCGAGGTTATCTCCTACGACGATTTCATCGCCTGCAACGGCGAGCATGGTGCGAAGGAGGCCGGCAAGCTCAGGTCAGAGGGCAAGGAGTATATTGTCAAGGATGGTGACATCATCCATTTCCGCTTCAATGTCTGATTGATTGACTGACTACCCCGGGCCTTGATGCCGCCACCAGCATTTCCACCCCTTTTCGTGCAAGTATCTGACTTCTGAACTGGGTTTTTTATTCCTCGCTTTCCCTTCAGAGGTTCAACAATGTCAGAACAGGATTCTTCAAAGATTGCATTTGACCAGCTCGGGCTGAGCGCGCCCGTGCTGGCCGCCCTCGACGAGGTCGGCTACGAGACGCCGTCACCGATCCAGGCAGAAACGATCCCGGTCCTGCTTGCAGGGCGTGATCTCGTCGGACAGGCCCAGACGGGTACCGGCAAGACAGCGGCTTTTGCCTTGCCGCTGCTGTCGCGCATCGATCTCTCGCTGCAGCAGCCGCAGTTGCTCGTGCTTGCACCGACGCGCGAACTCGCGCTGCAGGTTGCCGAGGCATTCCAGCGCTATGCCAGCAAGCTCAAGGGCTTTCACGTTTTACCGATCTACGGTGGCCAGGATTTCAAGCCGCAGTTACAGCGCCTGCGCCGCGGTGCGCATGTCGTCGTAGGCACGCCGGGCCGGGTCATGGATCACATGCGTCGCGGGACGCTCGTGCTCGACAGCCTCAGGGCGCTCGTGCTCGACGAGGCCGACGAGATGCTGCGCATGGGATTCATCGACGACGTCGAATGGATTCTCGAGCAGACGCCATCCGGGCGCCAGGTGGCGCTCTTCTCGGCGACCATGCCGAAGGAGATCCGCCGGATCGCCAGCGCCTACCTCAAGGATCCGCAAGAGGTCCGTATAAAGGTCAAGACAACCACGGCCGAGACGATCAACCAGCGTTACTGGACCGTCAGCGGATTCCACAAGCTTGATGCGCTGACACGGATTCTCGAGGCCGAAGAGTTCGATGCCGTTCTCGTGTTCGTCAGGACGCGTACCGCCACGGTCGAGCTGGCCGAAAAACTCGCGGCCCGCGGGCATAATACGGCCGCCCTGAATGGCGATATTGTCCAGAAACAGCGCGAGAAGACCGTCAGTGACCTGAAAACCGGCAAGCTCGACATCATCGTGGCGACCGATGTCGCGGCGCGCGGACTCGACGTGCAGCGCATCAGCCATGTCATCAACTACGACATACCCTACGATACCGAGGCCTATGTGCATCGTATCGGGCGCACCGGTCGTGCGGGACGCAAGGGCGAAGCTATCCTCTTCGTTGCTCCCCGTGAGCGCCGCATGCTCGCGGCGATCGAGCGTGCCACGCGCCAGAAAATCACGCGCATGGAGTTGCCCTCGACCGAGGAGATCAACGACAGGCGTGTCGCGAGCTTCAAGCAGCGCATCACCGACACGCTCGCGGACGAGGGGCTCGACTTCTACCAGCAGCTCATTGAATCCTACCGTCTCGAGCACAATATCCCGGCCATCGAGATCGCGGCTGCGCTGGCGAAGCTCGCCCAGGGCAAACAGCCATTGTTGCTGAAAAATGCACCAAAGCCGAAAGCAGCCCGGCAGGAGCGCGACCGCGGCGATAGCAGCAAGAAAGAGCGAGGGAAGGGGAAAAGGGACGGCAAGCATCCGCGCCAGCCCGGGCAGGAGGCGGACATGCCTGTCATGGTGCCTTACCGGATAGAGGTCGGTGAGCGCGACGGCGTCAAGCCTGCCAATATTGTCGGGGCCATTGCGAACGAGGCGGGGCTGGATGGCCAGTTTATCCGTCGCATCGATATCCACGAAGACCATACGACACTCGAACTTCCGGACGGCATGCCGCGTGAGATCGAGCGCACTCTCAGGAAGGCCTGGGTCTGCGGCAAGCAACTGCAGATCCGCTCACTGGAACCAAAGGAGAAACGCGTCAAGAAGCGTGTCTTCAAGGCGCCGCCGGGTGGAAGGAAACCCGGCAAGAAACCGCGCAAGCCTAAAAAAAGCGGGAAGTAGGATAAATCACGTGGTCGCGCCCCGGGCAAACTTGACGCAACAGGGCAAAATCACTAGAATTCCCGCTCTTTACTGCAGCCGTGCCACCCGAAGGGTGCCGGCAGCAGGTAAATTCACAGAATTTTGGAGAATCAGGGTATGTACGCCGTGGTCCAGACAGGTGGCAAGCAGTATCGGGTAACCGAAGGTGCGACCCTCCGCGTAGAGAAAATCAAGGCTGACGAAGGTGCGTCCGTCGAACTCGACAAGGTGCTCATGGTCGGTGAAGGCGAATCCGTCAAGATCGGCACCCCCTATGTCGAGGGTGGCAAGGTCACCGCAACCGTGAAGTCCCACGGTCGTGGCAAGAAAGTCAACATCCTCAAGTTCAAGCGCCGCAAGCATCACATGAAGCGCCAGGGCCACCGTCAGTGGTACACAGAACTTGAGATCACCGGTATTTCCGGTTAAGGAGACAGCAGATGGCTCACAAGAAAGCAGGCGGTAGTTCCCGCAACGGTCGCGATTCAGAATCCAAACGCCTTGGCGTCAAGATCTTTGGCGGCCAGG
>JASFFK010000199.1:0-4595 GCA_050124335.1 Chromatiales bacterium
GAACGAATCATTTCAGACAAAAATAGCTGGTAGGCGAGCTGGTCTTGCTGGTATTGAAATAGGCGAGGTCCTGTTGGCGAACATGTTAACTTGCGCAAAGCCTCGATCGAGATGGATTCGGCCAAAAGATGAGAAGATGTTGGAAACATGTAAATCCGGAATATTGAGGCACAGGCAATCCGGTAAACGCGGCTGTGACTATTCGCGGTTTTTAGCAGAGTACCGCCTCATATTGTCAATCCCAAACATGCAGACATGCTCGAATCCTGATATGGGTCAGTTGACCATTCTGCCTCGTGAATTAGTTATTACAGTGAAGCCATGCAAGGATATAATGAAAAAAGCGTTTCTTGTATTTGCGCGGTTAAATCAAATCCCCTCTTTTCATAGTGTGAAAATCAAAACGGAGACCATTGTTATGATCAAACGAATGACCAGCTATCTGATGATCACCATGCTCTTATTTACCGGCGTCCCGCTTCAGGCTTATGCCGGTGTCATTGGCACTGACCAGGCTATTGCTGCCGGGGAGCACACGCAGCGCATCGAGCGGCTCCAGGAAATGCTGTCGCGCGATGATGTCAAGCAGGAGCTGGTGTTGCGTGGTGTCGACCCGCTCTATGCCAGCGAACGTGTTGCTGCGCTGACACAGGAAGAACTCGCCAGTTTGGCCGGTCAGATCGACAGCCTGCCCGCCGGCGCTGATGCGATTGCCGTTCTCGGTGTGGTATTTCTGGTTCTGCTGGTTCTCGAAGTGACTGGCGTGATCAACATTTTCAAATAACTCCCAAGCCCGCGTCTGACTTGCTACGCTGGTTTCTTGCAGCCGGCCTGTTATTGTTGGCCGGCTGCACGACTCGAGCCCCGGTGCTGCAGCCCATCGTGGCGGAGCAGGCGGGTGAACCACTCGTTCAGCTGGCCGATACGCCTTTCTTCCCACAGCAGGCCTATCAATGCGGCCCCGCTGCTCTCGCAACAGTGCTCAATGCCAACGGTGTAAGCATCTCACCCGAGCAACTCGTTCCGCAGGTCTATCTGCCCGAACGGCGTGGCAGCCTGCAAGTCGAGATGATCGCCGCCGCGCGGCGTTATGACCAGGTGCCTGTTGTCATTGAACCAGGTTTTTCTGCTCTGCTCGAGATACTGCGCGAAGGGCGCCCCGTTCTGGTGTTGCAGAACCTGGGGCTGGCCTGGCTGCCGGTCTGGCATTACGCGGTTGTGATCGGTTACGACGCGACAGCCGATACCCTGTTGTTAAGATCAGGTACGGAACGGCTCAAGCGCATGAAGGCGAGCGACTTCATCCGCAGCTGGACACTGGCGGATAACTGGGGGCTGGTGCTGCTGGATCCCGAGGACTCACCGGGCACTGTAGATGCAGCCCGCTACCTGACCGCGGTGTCCGGGTTAGAGGCTGCCGGACGGCTGGAAACTGCAAAGCGCGCCTATGCTACGGCGACGCTTGTTTGGCCGGATCAGGCCCTGACCTGGCTGGGTCTGGGCAACGTGGCCTACCACCAGGGCCGTTTTCAAACAGCACGTAATGCCTATTACAAGGCACTCGAGCTGGTACCGGGCGATCCAGTGGTGACGAACAACCTGGCGCAGGTTCTCACAGAACTCGGGTGTGCCCGGGAGGCCGACAGGGCGCTGGACAGGCTTTCGTCGAATACCCCGATTCCCAATGAGGTGAGGAACGAACTCATAAAGACACGGCAGCTGGTAGAAGCGCGTTCAGCCCTGCCAGATGGTCCGGCATGCAGGCGACCTTAATCAGCCACCTCTTTAATCATCTCATGTCATGCTCCCGGGCATATGACGCCCCCTGATATCTGGGGCCCCGCGACCCTGAAATACACCGGCATGCTCAAGACCCGTTCGGGCCGGGAAGGGGAGAGCGAGAATCAACTATTCCGGCATCCCGGTTTCAGGGATAACTCTTACTCCTTGCCCCTGAATCAAGTTCCACCAAAGGAAGCTATAAAATCTTTTCTTGATGCCCGCAATAGAAAACGGCCGATGGTTGTCCATTCATCAAAGACTTGCGATAACCCACTCCAGTGGTTGAAGCGATCAGATAAATGCAGAGGTATGCTCCCGTGATATGACAGGTACATTCGTATCAGGAAACAGCATTTATGGAAAATTTCCGCATTTCAGCTGCAATCGTTTCGCATATTGCCCCGATGTTGCGTATTACTCTATGCTCAATGATCTTTTGAACAGTGATATGTGGAACTTTTCGCAGCTTCACGACGTAATATGCGGATAGATTCCACAGACACACAGTTATGAAACCCAGATATCCTTTAATCCAGACTTTTGAGAAGTTGCCCGAGCAACTCCCCATCTATGTTCTGGAAAATGCTTTGCTCCCTGGCGGTGAACTCCCCCTCGAACTCTCGGACCCTGCTGATCTGGCCCTGTTTTTGGGCGCACTGAAAACCGACCAGTTGATCGGCATGGTGCAACCCCGGCGCAACAACCCGGAACAGAGGATCTATCAAACGGGCTGTGCAGGCAGGATCAGGCAATACAGAGAGAGAAAGGACGGTCGACTCAACATCATGTTGACGGGAGTGTGCCGATACAGAATCGTCCAGGAGCTTCCCCATGAAGACGGCTATACCATTGCCAGGGTTGACTGGAGTGATTTCGAGAACGATTACGAAACAGAAGCCGTCGAACCGGAAGTCATTGAAGGGTTTAAAGCGAATCTTCGAGACTATTTCGATCGGAATAACATGCAGGTAGACTGGGAAATACTGGACAAGCTGCCTATCGAACAGGTGGTCAATAATCTTGTCCTGGTCCTGAACCTCGATATCGATAGCAAGCAGCGACTTCTTGAGTCGCCTACTGTCTCGCATCGTCTGCAATTGTTCTCGAATCTGATCGATAAAAAGGTCGTCTCCATACGTCCCCCCGTCACCTGAGAGCGAAACCGGACACTGGTCGGCAGGCTATCAGGGATTGAACGCCGGGCCATGCGATGAGTCGCTCAACCAGGCCGCGCAGTGAGGACTCTTCATGAACATCAACGCTCTTTGACGGGATTGGCCTGATTCACAGGTCTGGAACGTCAATCAGCGACTAGCCATTGAATATGCTTGTCGATACCATCATCAGGTAGTCTTTTCCGGGGAACCCTCTTCATACCAGTCTCGTGTGCGGTTCACGATCCTGACTACCGAGAGCATCACCGGCACTTCAACAAGAACACCTACCACTGTGGCCAGAGCAGCACCAGAATCAAATCCGAAAAGAACAATCGCGGTAGCTACGGCGAGTTCGAAGAAGTTACTTGCACCGATCAATGCTGACGGAGCGGCAACGCAGTGTGCGACACCAAATTTGCGATTGAGCAGGTAGGCCAGGCCGGAATTGAAATAAACCTGTATCAGGATAGGGATGGCGAGCATCAGGATGATCAGTGGTTGCCCGAGAATTTGTTCTCCCTGGAACCCAAACAGCAATACAAGAGTCGCCAGCAACGCAACCAGTGAAACAGGATGCAAACGGGCGAGGACACGTTCCAGTGCCGCCTCCCCATCTCGATGCTTTAGAAGAGCTCGCCGCCACAACTGCGCAAAAATAACGGGGATGACGATATAGAGAAAGACGGACAGCAGCAGCGTCTCCCAGGGTACTGTGATCGCGGAGAGTCCCAGTAGCAAACCGACAATCGGTGCAAAGGCAAACACCATGATGACATCGTTCAATGCCACCTGGCTCAGTGTGAAATTCGGCTCTCCGCCGGAAAGCCTGCTCCAGACAAAAACCATCGCAGTGCATGGTGCAGCAGCGAGGATGATCAGGCCTGCAATATAGCTATCATGCTGGTCGGCAGGCAGGTAAGGAGCAAAGATCACACGAATAAAGAGCCATGCCAGCAGAGCCATTGAAAATGGCTTGACGGCCCAGTTGATAAACAAGGTCACGCCTATCCCTTTGACATGCGCCTTCAATTGATGCAGAGCCGAGAAGTCGACCTTAAGGAGCATGGGGATGATCATCAGCCAGATCAACACGGCAACAGGCAGGTTGACACGGGCCAGCTCGAGTTTTCCGATCGACTGGAAAAGCCCCGGAAATAAATGCCCGAGGGTGATACCGGCGAGAATGCAGAGACCTACCCAGAGTGTCAGGTATTTTTCGAAAAAACTGATTGCCTGGCCGCTCGCTTGCCTGGCGGTGATCTCGCATTGTGCGCTCATTGCAATCTAGCTCCAGTAGCATTCATTGTTATTTGCAGTTGTGAAGCGAGGCTGAAGACTCATGGCATGGTCCCCTGGAATATATAACCAGAAAAAACCCGCTGTTTCCCTCGATATCCCGAAGCAGAAGATGAGGGACATCCTCCAGATTGCGGAGTGAATAACAAGCCGGTTCCACCAAGTCAGTAAAGAAGAAAACGAAGCCGGTGTCGAGCCGCAATACGAGGGATTTCTCGCGATCGCAAAAAGTATACACACACATGCCGGGCCTTACAGATGATGCTTTCAAAAAGAATACGGCTGTTGGTTTATCATGAGCCGTAGTTCTCGATGTTGAGATATGCGGTGGCCGTCAGGGACATGGGGCAGGTACCAAAG
>JASFFK010000200.1:0-4573 GCA_050124335.1 Chromatiales bacterium
GCACGAAACATTGACGGAACGCACCAGAATGCGTCATGACAGCATCAACATCGATGTGTACGAAAGCGACATTCTGACCGATGAGTGGGGCAAGTCTCTGCATGATCCATGATTCTGATTTTTTTGCAGAACGCACCTGAAAAGGTCACAATCGAATTGGAGTGAGGGCCCGGCTCTGTGCCTGGGTAATTGAGCAAAATTCCCAACACTCACAATAAACACGCGAATAACCATCCGGGAGTCTCCAGTGGAAAACAACACCGCATCCAGCAACCTGGTTATCAGGAAGGAATTCACACAGGTCATCATCCAGCTGGCCCTGATAGGATTCCTCCTGGTCATGGCCTTCAAGATCGCCAGCCCGTTTCTCGGCCTGATCCTCTGGGGCCTCGTCCTGGCTGTCGCCCTCTATCCACTGCAGCTGAAACTGGTCAACCGGATTGGTGGCAGGCAGGGCAAGAGCGCCACGATTATCGTCCTGATTGGCTTGTTCCTGCTCGGTGGTCCAACCGTGATGATGGGACTCTCATCAATCGAGTACGTTGAGAACGGGCGCACGGCTCTTGAGTCCGGCACCATCTCCATCAAGCCGCCACCGGAATCTGTCGCCGCCATACCACTGATTGGAGAAAAGCTCAGCAGTGGGTGGAACCAGCTCTCCACTGACCTGCCGGGCTGGATCGAGGCTCACAAGTCGATGGTCAGGGATCTGCTCACAAAGGGGCTCGATGTCTTCAAAAGTACTGCCGCGGGACTGCTGATGTTTTCTGTGGCTCTTGTTATTGCGGGCATCATGATGGCCTACGCACAACCGGGTAGCGACTCTGTCAGGAACATCTACTCCAGGTTCACGGGTGATGCTGAAAAAGGCGACAAGCTCTACGCACTCTCCATTGCCACGATACGCTCGGTTGCCGTCGGAGTTGTAGGTGTCGCCTTTATCCAGGCCGTACTGCTGGGTGTCGGCTTTGTTCTTGCGGATATACCTGCCGCAGGACTCTTGGCAATCGTCGTTCTTATCGTTGGCATCCTGCAGCTTCCGGCCCTGGTCATCACACTCCCCGTCATCGGTTACCTCTGGTGGGCCGGGGATTCGACCCTGACGAATGTCATCTTCACGATTTACCTGCTCATCGCCGGCATGGCGGACGGTTTTCTCAAACCCATGCTGCTTGGACGCGGCGTTGAAGCCCCCATGCCTGTCATCCTGATCGGCGCACTCGGCGGCATGGTCAGCTTCGGCCTTCTCGGACTCTTCCTCGGCGCCGTGTTGCTGGCACTCGGCTACGTGATCTTCATGGAGTGGGTGAACCAGAGCGAGTATCTCGAGAAGACACCCGAAGCTGACACAGAGACAGATGCCTCAACTGGCGAATAACCAGGCCAGCAAAGGCTTTCAATGAAGTACCCTTTTCCAGCTCTCCTTGCTGCGCTTGGGCTCTCGCTGTCGGCATGCACGACGCTCGGTCCTGACTACAGCGAACCCGATGTCGACTGGCTGAAAAGCTGGGAGCCAACAGGCTACGGCGCGGCGATGAACCCTGACGCACAGAAACGTGTGGACATGCGCTTCTGGTGGGAGCTGTTCAACGACCCGGCGCTCAACCAGCTCATCGAGATCGCGAAACGAGAAAACCTTGCGTTGCGCACTGCAGGACTTCGCGTTCTCGAGAGCCGCGCCTTGCTCGGGGTGGCAGGCAGCACCCTCTATCCGCAGCTGCAACAGGCAACCGGCGCCATCAGCTACGTGAACAACCAGTACCAGGGTGGTGCGTCACCTCCGGCTGATCAGGATTTTGGCAGCTACCAGGCAGGCTTCAACCTGGCCTGGGAGCTCGATTTCTGGGGACGTTTCAGAAGGAGCATTGAATCGGCGGATGCCGCCTTCTTTGCCTCGCTGGCCAACCAGCGGGATGCACAGGTGCTCGTCACTTCCGGAGTCGTGGACCTCTACTACGCCTACCGTTTGACCGAGGCACGCATCGCCATTGCGAAAAAGAACGCAAAGACCCAGAAGCGCAGTTTCGAAATCACGACCAAACTCTTCGAAAGCGGCGAGCAGTCTGAACTCGATCTCCAGCAGGCCAAAACCCAGTACCTCGCAACCCTTTCGACGATCCCGGAACTGGAACTTGCCCTGATCCAGACGCGCAATGCCCTGGCCGTGCTCCTTGGCCGTCCGCCGGGTAAGTTGCCTGAACTCAAGCCGGGCAAAGGCCGATTGCCCGCCATTCCGGCAACCAGGATCGATAGCGTCCCTGCCCAACTGCTGGCGCGCAGGCCCGATGTCCGCGCAGCCGCATGGACCGTCGCAGCGCAATCGGCCCAAATCGGTATCGCCGAAGCCGAGTACTACCCGGCCATTTCACTGCTCGGAACACTCAACTTCTCGGCAACCAGTCTCTCGGGCAGTCCGGATCAGACCAGCCTGGTACTGGGGCCAGCCCTCAGGTGGAATATCTTCGACCACGGGCGTATCAGGAACAGCATCCTGGTTCAGGATGCCCGCCTGCAACAACTCATCGAGTCTTACCAGGCAACAGTCCTGCAAGCCGCGAAAGAGGTTGATGATGCAGCTGCTGCGATCAGGCAGACTGCCGAGCAGAAGAGGTTGACTCAAGAAACAGTGGCGGCTTCGGAACGTGCCCTGGAAATAGCCAACAGGCGATACCAGGAAGGCTTTGCTGATTTCCAGCGCGTCCTCGATGCCCAGCGAACGCTATTCTCACAGTCAGACCGGCTACTGCTGGTCAGGGGCAGTCATATTTCAGCTGTTATCAATCTCTACAAGGGACTCGGTGGCGGCTGGACCGAGGTGCCTCTGGACGAACTTGTACCGGAAGAGACGAAAAGAACCATGCAGGAACGCTCAGACTGGAGCAGCATTCTCCCGGCATCTTCAAGCGGGCAATGATGACCCGAGGGTTGCATAACAGGTTTTCGATATGAGTGACGAAACAGAACAGTCATCAAAAGATGACGTCGATAACGAGAACGACAGGAAATCAGCCGAGTCTTCCGTCAAGAAAGGAAGCGCCGGTGTTTTGATCCTGATTCTGATCAGCCTCGCCTGGTATCTTGCCGCAGATCGATACACTCCCTACACACAGCAGGCAAGAGTCCAGGGGTTCGTCGTTGGTGTCGCGCCCAAGGTCTCGGGGCTGGTCACCAGCGTGCATGTCAAGAACAACCAGACAGTCAAAGCCGGTGAACCACTCTTCGAGATCGACCGCTCGAGTTACGAAATCACCCTGAAACGGACCACTTCGGATCTGGAGAATACCCGCAAACAGGTCAGCGCAAGTGCTGCAAGCATTGAAACAGCACGAGCCAACCTGCGTGCTGCCGAAGCCAACGAGGTCAGGGCCGAAAAAGATGCCATGCGGCAGGAACGCCTCTATGCCGACGACGAGGGAACCATCTCCCTGCGCCGCCTGGAAATGGCGCGTGCATCCTACGAGCAAGCCAGGGCAAAAGTCACCGCTGCAGAATCCGAAGTACAGCGGGCGATCGAGCAGATGGGTGGCGAAGGCGAAAACAACGCCAAGCTCAAAGCCGCAGAAAGCGCCCGGGAACAGGCTGAACTCGACCTCGCCAACACGACCGTCACAGCCTCGACGGATGGCGTCATCACCGATCTGCGTGCCGAGGTCGGTCAGTATGCTGCAGCCGGAAACCCTGTCATGACACTGATCGCGATCAATGATATCTGGATCATGGCAGATTTTACCGAGAACAATCTCGGGCACATGCGTATCGGCACGCCGGTAGAGGTCGTCATAGATTCAATACCCGGAGACGTTTTCACCGGCAGTGTTCGAAGCATTGGACTCGGCGTCTCCGCTGGACAGCCACCACCGCCCGGGAGCCTGCCAACCATACAGAACAATCGTGACTGGTTGCGCCAGGCCCAGCGCTACCCGGTCATGATCCAGTTCGACCAGGGTGAACTGCAACGCCTGCGCGAAAATATCAGGATCGGTGGTCAGGCTGAAGTCATCGCGTATTCAGAGCAAAGTCACTTTCTCAAACTGGTCGGCAAACTCTTCATTCGCATCATGAGCTGGTTCTCCTATGCCTACTGATTTGGCGAAGGTCTGTCACTCTCCCTGTTTAACGGGAATGAAGTGACATGCATATCCGGGCGAGACGCGTCTTCAGGCTGGCACTGGCACCCTCATTGAGTCTTGCTGTGGCATACGCCATGGCCATCCCCCTGCCCTTCCTTGCTCCGCTGTTCGCTTACATGCTCGTCTCCATGCCAGGGCCACCGATTGGTGCAAAAGGCCTGGCCGGACTGGTCATCATGATCGCGATATCGCTCAGCCTCGGGCTGCTGCTCATCCCGATGCTATTGCACTACCAGGCAACAGCATTCCTGATTGTTGCCTTCGGTGTGTATCTCAGCAGCTATGTCACCATCAACATGGGCAAGATGCTGTTCGGTACCTTCATGACGATTGGTTTCACACTGATCTCTGCTGCAGGAACAGTGAACTTTGCCATCGCCACGACTGTGATTCAGGCGCTTGTGATCGGGATTTCTGTCGCAGTCATCTGTCACTGGATCATC
>JASFFK010000201.1:0-4500 GCA_050124335.1 Chromatiales bacterium
CCCTATGCAAACGGTATCCGCCTGCACACACCCGTTCAATCAATTCGCAGGTTGCCGGTCGGCGTCGAAATCAGAACGCATCGTCATGGTGTGGAGTTCTTCGACGCCGTTTTCATCGCCACGCACAGCGACCAGGCCCTGAAACTGCTTGCCGATGCGACACCGGCCGAGCGTTCCATCCTTGGCCAGTTGCACTACCAGCGCAACGAGGCCGTACTGCATACCGACGAGTCTGTGATGCCGGTCTCCCGGCGCGCGTGGGCCTCATGGAACTACCATCTGCAGGCAGACAGCGAGCGGGTGGCCCTCACATATGACATGAATCGCCTGCAGGGGCTCGATGCACCTGTGCGTTTCCTCGTTACGCTGAATAACACGCAGGCGATCGACCCCGGCAGGATCATTCAGCGCATGGTCTACGAGCACCCGGTCTTCACGCCCGAGTCAGTCGCGGCACAGGCGCGGCGTGAAGAGATCAGCGGTGGAAATCGTACCTATTATTGCGGCGCCTACTGGCGCAACGGTTTTCACGAGGACGGCGTTGTCAGCGCCCTGCAGGCACTGGATGACTTCTCACGGGATCAGCAGGCATACGACAGCCTGCGCCGCGCAAGCTAGTGACTCCAGCTGCAGTGACAGACAACTCCATGAACTACCGGCACAGGAGATAACAGGCCGATGAAATCTTCCATTGTTCCCTCGGATATGCACCGTGCATCCGGCGAGCGCGGCAGACCTCTCGACAGGCTGGCGCGCGGCATCCTCCTCCGTCAGCTTGATCGACTGCGGGAAGGGCAGCTCATCATCTGTGAACAGGATCGAGAATGGTCTTTCGGCAACACGAGCGTCGCGCTTCCGCGGCCGGTCATCGTCCATGTCACGACTGCATCAGCCTGGAGTGACATCCTGCTTGGCGGCATCTCCGGAGCAGGGGAGGGTTACATGAAAGGCAGCTGGCGTTGCGACGAGGTGAACACGCTCGTGCGGCTCTTCCTTCGCAATCGCGACCTCATGAGCACATTCAATGGCACTCTCAAGCTTCTGCGCCAGCCCGCTCGTCAGCTGATCAAGTGGTTCACGCGCAACACGCGTGCCGGCAGCCGGCGCAACATCGAGGCTCACTACGATATCGGCAACGACCTCTTCGCACTCTTTCTCGATCCCACGATGACCTATTCCTGTGCGTACTATCCGGATGACTCCTCGACACTGGAAGAAGCCGCTGTCGCCAAGCTCGACCGTGTCTGCCGCAAACTCGAGCTGTCGCCCGGCATGCATCTGCTCGAGATTGGTACCGGCTGGGGCGGACTTGCGATTCACGCGGCCACCCACTACGACTGCCGGGTTACGACCACGACGATCTCCAGGGAACAGTACGAGCTGGCACGTGAACGCATCGATGCGCTTGGCCTCTCGGATCGCATCGAAGTCCTCAACCTGGACTACCGCGATCTCGAGGGTCAGTATGATCGCATTGTTTCCATCGAAATGATCGAGGCTGTCGGTCACCAGTACATGGATCACTATTTCGCCCGCTGCAACAGCTTGCTGAAGCCCGACGGTATGATGCTGCTCCAGGCGATCACCATGACAGATCAGCACTACGAAGCGGCATTGCGTGAGGTAGATTTCATCAAGCGATATATCTTTCCCGGCGGCTTTTTGCCATCGGTCACAGCGATAGCCTCGTCCATGACACGTGCGACGCAGATGAAAATTTCACACCTCGAGGATATCGGCCTGCATTATGCGCGCACTCTGGAAGACTGGCGCAAGCGCTTTTCCCAGCAGCTCGATGCCGTGCGTTCACTTGGATACCCTGAAAGCTTCATTCGCCTGTGGGACTACTATTTCTGCTACTGTCAGGGTGGTTTTGAGGAGCGTTATCTGGGTACAGTACAGCTGTTACTGACGAAACCGGATGCAAGGCCCGCCGATGTGCGCTACTGATACGCGGCAGATGACGTCATGAATGACTCCTCCCCGAGCACGTTTCATGGCCGTGTGCTGGTCATCGAGGACAATACCGATATTGCCATGCTGCTGGTCGACTTCTTTACCGACCGGGGGCACATCGCCGACTGTGCACATGACGGACTCACCGGTCTGCACCTGGCTGCGAGCGGGGAGCACGACGTCATCATCCTCGATCTTGCCCTGCCCGGACTCGATGGCCTGGAACTCTGCCAGCAGTTACGTTCCGTCAAGCATGCCACCGTGCCGATCCTGATGCTCACGGCGCGGGATTCCCTCGATGACAAGCTCACGGGCTTTGCCGCAGGGGCCGATGACTATCTCGTAAAGCCGTTCGAACTGCTCGAGGTCTACGCCCGCGTACAGGCATTGTGGCGACGCTCGCTGTTCAGCAACCGTTCCTCAATCGACGTTGCAGACCTGTCGCTGAATCTCGAAACGCTCGAGGTCTCGCGTGCCGGGCAGCCGATCAGGCTCAACCCCGTCCCGCTCAGAATCCTTCGGCTGCTCATGGAAAACAGCCACCGCGTGGTGACACGCAGGGAGATCGAGTCTTTCGTCTGGGGCGATGAGCCAACCGAGAGTGATTCCCTGCGCACCCATATCTCCGCCTTGCGAACGGCGATTGACAAGCCCTTCGAGCGCAAGCTTCTGCATACCATGCACGGTATCGGCTACCGTCTCCATGAGTCCCGCTAGTTCCCGTCTTTACCACGACAGCCCGCGCTGGCAACGGTACCTGCTGCAGGCCATCTTTATCTTTCTGAGTGTGTTGCTGAGTCTCTATGCAGTGACCTGGGTGCTGCAGCGGGTACTCGTCAAGGAGGCACTCGAGCTCGAGGCCGATTCCTTTACGCAGGCACGACTGGAGAATCCCGGTTTTCCGTTGCCGCGGACGCGTAACCTCGTGGGTTATCTTGCGAGTGGTGAGACGTCAGACGACATGCCTGCCGAATTGCAGCAGCTTGATCCCGGCCTGCATCTGTCGGTGGTATTCGCAGGCAGGGAGAAGCCTCTCCCCGTGTATGTCGAGGATTCCAGTCTGGGACGGCTCTATCTCGTGTTCGAGGGCTACAACGTCGACAGGCTTGTGGGACTGTTCGGTGTCATACCCCTGACGATTCTCCTGATTATTGTCTACGGGGCCAGCTGGGTCGCGTACAGGCTCAGTGCCGGCGCGATTTCCCCGGTGCTGCGCATCGCTCGCCGCTTGCGCAAGAGTTCGGTCGACCAGGCACCGCTTGCGATGCCGATGACGGGGCTGAAAGGGGAGGCCAAGGAGCTCGCACTTGCGGTGGATGAGTACACCCGTCGCATGGATGCGCTGGTCGAACGTGAACGCCAGTTCAGTTCGGATGTCAGTCATGAATTGCGCACACCCATGACAATTATCGACGGGGCTGCCCAGTTCCTGGAAGCCGAGTCCGGCCTCTCCGACAAGGGGCGACAGCGTGCGCGCATGATCCGCCGTGCCTGCAAGGACGTTTCCGAGCTGATTGATGCATTCCTGATTCTCGGTCGCGAGCCGGCACTGCTTGATGAAGAGAAGGCTGTTGACGTCGCCGGGATCGCAGAGTCAGAACTCGCGAAACTGTCGACTCTCCTCGACCAGCAGCCCGTCGAGCTCGTGCTCGAAAGACAGGGCAGCCTGTCTGTGCCGGTTAACCGTAAAATCTTCGAGATTATCCTTGGCAATCTCTGCAGGAATGCCATCAAGTACACCGAATCGGGGGTCATTCATGTCGTCATCACGGAAACAGGTTTGCGTGTCGAGGATTCCGGGCCCGGCATCGATGAGGAATTGATACCACACATCTTCGAGCGCCATGTTCGTGGTCGCGGCCTGCAGCAGGCCGGGGAAGGTATCGGCTTGAACATCGTGAAACGGCTTTGCGATCTCTATCAGTGGGAGATCAGCATTGCGAATCGGCCTGACGGGGGCGTTGCCGTTGCCCTCGAGATTCCCCGCAGCAGCCTCCTGCCCCCAGCTGCCAGCTCCAGAGACAACAGAACGACTGACTAGCGAAACTGCCTCACAGCCTGATCGTACTCGAATCCGATGCGACGCATGTGTTCGGTGAACGCCTGTTCATCGATATCGAGGCTGCGGACAAGGTCATGCAGATCACTGTGGTCGTTGCGCAGCTTCATGTTGACGAGGCTGTAGAGTATGCCCGGGTCCATCTCACTGTAGTTTGACAGCTCCATCAGGCTGCTCCCGGGATGGCAGAGCCGGGATTGTTGTCGCTCTTCCCCGAGAAGAGTGTCCAGGCCTTTTCATGGAAGTAGAAGGCAACCGTGTTGACTGCAGGCTCGATCAAGGCAACGGCGCCACCGATGACAATGTCACCCGTCAGTGCGTAACCAACACTGAATGCGACCACAAAGTGAAGGACTGCGAATGTTGCTGTCTTTGCCATTGTCTTTACTCCCGGATCTCTCTGAACATGATCTAATGATAATCATTCTCATTAATAATCAAAAGTGATTGTTTCTATGAGACTGATCGGCATGAACAAAGAGTGG
>JASFFK010000202.1:0-4486 GCA_050124335.1 Chromatiales bacterium
CTTGAGGCCCATGTGGTCGAGCAGTTTCTTGCCGACGAGGTGGGGTGGGCGGCCATAGGCGTCGCCAACACCGAGGTTGACGTTGGGCTCGCGGAAATAGACAGGTCTGAGTTGTCCGTGGACATCGGTAATGTGCAGGATGCGGGCGTTGCCCTTCATCGGCACCTTGTAATAGTCCTCCGCGACATTGGCTCCAGCCTGTGCACTGCCCAGCATCCATGGCAGCGAAACACCCGTTGTACCCGCTGCAGCACCTGCACCGAGCATCTTGAGAAACTTGCGACGATCAATCTGGGACATGAAATTTCCTCTTCTCTCTCTTTTTAAGACGTAAGTGATGGCGTGACAGAGACGGCGAGAGCGAAACAGTGTCGCTCCGGAGGAGGGTGGATATCCTTGAAAGCCGTAATCTGTACTTTTTCTTTATGTCATCCGATTATGCGCAACCGGCGGTTCGAACACAAGAAAAGCCCGGAGTCTTCCGGGTTTCGGTAACCGGTACGCCAACTAACTGATTTTGATGCACGGGTGAGGGGATTTATTCCAGAGCCATGATCTTTCAAACTTGGGTGGCGGCTTCTGAACGGGGATATTGGAAGAACAGGGGGCGGAGTCCATTTGATTCCGACCTTTGCGGCCTGTCTTGTTTTGCTTCGCGATGATGAATCTGATGCGCGCATCGGCGCGCTCCCGATTTGAAAGCGGCGGGTGCGCCGCAGCACCTGACTTTTCTTTGCGTGCCCAAAGAAAAGTCAGCAAAAGAAAAGGCACCCTGCTAACCGGCCTGCGGCTGCTCTGCGCGTCTTGTCCCTGACAGGCGCTCGCCAACTCGCTGCCGCTCAAACACGCCTCGCTTGTCTCCTGTCAGGGACAGCGATGCTCGACGCGTTAGAAAGGAAACAATCCCGGACTGTTCAACCCCATCAGTAGGAGCCCAGCCCTCTCGGCGAAGAATTCGCCCACTGAGGTGGGCACCTACGGAAAGACTGAAAAGGGGACCAACTGCGACTTACGCGCAACCGAGCGGCGCAGGACAAACAGGAAACAAGAGGCCGTATGTTTGAGTGTAACGAGTTTACGGCCTCGCCTGTTTGGCCTAGTAAGTGAGGGAACCCGAAGGGTTGTGCGTCGGACCGAATGCTTTTGCCTACTTTTCGCGGAAGAAAAGTAGGTCGGGTGCGCGCCGACGCGCGCATCAAAGATCATCATCGCGAAGCGATATCGTAAAAACGCCGTCACGCAGTGACAACAATTAATCTTTCACACCCCGCTCGATTATGATCCCGACACCATCCGAGCCGCGAACAGCCCCCTTCTTGTTGAGCGTCAATCGAACCCAGGGCACAGAAAATTCCTCGCGGATCACCCGGCAGATCTCCTCGGCAAGGGTTTCGACGAGCTTGAACTCGCTGGCTTCGACGAACTGGATGAGGCGTTTTGCAACGGCCTTGTAGTTGAGGGTGTCGTCGATATGGTCTGTCGCCGCAGCCCTGGCGATATCGGTTCCCATCTCGATATCCAGTACAACCGTCTGCCGGATCTGGCGTTCCCACTGATAAATTCCGATGACGGTATCGATCCGGAGCTCTTTCAGGAATACAATGTCCATCTTTTATTATGCGTTACGTTTGCGACCCCGGCAGCATACTGAAACCGGCCGCAAGCGCCAACCGGACAAACCCATGGTATTTGGATTCGGCAAGAAGAAACAGCCAGATGACACCCGGCCTGACGAGGACGCGCAGGAAACGGAGCAGTCTGCATCCGCGCAACCGGAAGAGCTTCCGAAGCAGGGTATGCTTGCGCGCCTCAGGGAGAAGCTCGGACGGACGCGCAGCAATCTCACGGACGGGCTGGCGGACCTGCTGCTTGGACGCAAGCAGATCGATGACGCGTTGCTGGAGGAGCTCGAGACCCTGCTGTTGACGGCGGATGTCGGCATCGAGGCGACGCAGCGCATCATCGGCGACATCACCGGAAAAGTGAGGCGCAAGGAGCTTTCGGACCCCGAGAAGCTCAATGGTGTGCTCAAGCAGGAGCTGGCACAGATCCTTGCCGATGCCGAGGCCCCTGAAAAGCAGCCTGCCGAGGGCCGGCCACGTGTCATTCTCATGGTCGGCATCAATGGCGCCGGCAAGACCACGACCATTGGCAAGCTTGCCAGGAAGTACCAGGCCGAGGGCAAGAGCGTGATGCTGGCCGCCGGAGATACTTTCCGTGCAGCGGCAGTCGAGCAGCTTCAGAGCTGGGGTGAGCGCAATAATGTTCCCGTGATCGCGCAGCACAGCGGAGCCGACAGCGCCTCGGTCATTTACGACGCCGTCGATGCGGCGACGGCACGCAGGACGGATATCCTCATTGCCGATACGGCCGGCCGCCTGCATACCAAGACAAACCTCATGGACGAACTGACGAAAATTGTGCGTGTCATGAAGAAGATCGATCCCGGGGCGCCGCACGAGGTGATGCTCGTGGTTGACGGCGGCACGGGGCAGAACGCACTGCAGCAGGCGATCCAGTTCAACGAGGCAGTCGGCCTGACAGGCATTACCATCACCAAGCTCGATGGGACGGCCAGGGGCGGCATCCTGTTTGCAATCGCCGACAAGCTCAGGGTGCCGATCCGTTTCATTGGTGTCGGCGAGGGCATCGATGATCTCCGTCCGTTCGACAGCGGCGAGTTCATCGACGCACTGTTCGAGGCATGATCCACTTCGAGAATGTCAGCAAGCGCTTCCCGGGCGGAAACTATGGCCTGTCGGACATCAGCCTGCAGATCGAGAGTGGTGCAATGGCTTTCGTCACGGGTCATTCAGGTGCAGGCAAAAGTACCCTGCTGAGACTCATCGCCCTGCTCGAGCGTCCGACCCGGGGACAATTGCTCATCGACGGCCGCAACATCGGGCGTTTGCCTGACAGGGATGTTCCCGCCCACCGGCGCCGCGTCGGCCTGATTTTCCAGGATCACCGCCTGCTGAATGACCGCACTGTGTTTGACAATGTCGCACTGCCACTGCACGTGGCCGGTGTCTCCGTGCGCGAGGTCGGCCGGCGCGTGCGCGCTTCCCTCGACAAGGTCGGTCTGCTGAAAAAGGAGAAAAGCCTGCCGCTGACGCTTTCGGGCGGCGAGCAACAGCGTGTCGGCATCGCACGGGCGATCGTCTCGCGCCCGCCGATCCTGCTTGCAGACGAGCCCACGGGCAATCTCGATCCTGAACTGTCGCGTGAGATCATGGAGCTTTTCCTGGCGTTCAACCAGGTCGGCATCACCATGCTGATCGCTTCGCATGACCTCGACCTGATTCGCAGCCTCAATCGACCCATTATCAACCTGCACCAGGGCCGGCTCACGTGAAGCGACGCATGCGCAGGCAGTCCGGCGAGCCTGCCGCACTCTCCGGTTTCCTCGACCAGCATCGCCGTTCGGCGCTGCGCAGCCTTAAGGATCTGCTGCGCAACCCGACTGCAACCCTCATGACCCTGCTGGTGATCGGTATCACGCTGGCTCTGCCGGCCAGCCTTCTCTCCCTGCTGCAGCTCAGTAACTCGGTCGCCGGCAGCCAGCCCAACATTCCGTCGCTGTCGATGTTCCTCAAGCCGGGAATTCCGGATGAACAGGCGCTGACGCTCTCGGCGACTCTCGAGCAAAAGGCGGGGGTCGAAAACGTCGAACTGCTGACAAGCGGCGATGCCATGCAGGAGTTTCGTGAATACAGCGGTTTCGGCGATGCGCTCGACGCTCTCGACGAGAATCCCTTGCCCCATGTTCTCCTGTTACAGCTCGACAGCGAGATCGAGAGCGGACCGCTGCAGACACTCATCGGGGAGCTGCGCGCCATGCCCGAAACCGGCAGCATCGATTATGACCAGGGGTGGATCGAGCGATTGCAGGCCATCAGCCTGGCATTGCGCAGGGTCATCGAGGCGATCGGGCTTGGTCTGGCGCTGGCGGTCATGCTCATCATCGGCAACACCATCCGGCTCGAGATTCTGAACCGCAAGGAGGAGATCGAGGTATCGCGGCTCGTCGGGGGATCGAATGCCTTTATCCGAAGACCATTTCTCTACACGGGACTTGCATACGGCTTTTTCGGGGCACTGCTGGCCTGGATGCTATTGTCCCTGCTGCTGATTATCGTCAGCGGACCGCTCGAGCGGCTGGCAGAACTCTACGGTGCATCGGTCTCGATGGCTTTTTTTGGCATACAGGCATTCGTGATCTTGCTGCCTGTCGGAATCCTTCTCGGGCTTGCCGGCGCCTGGCTGGCTGTGAGCCGGCATCTTTCCGCTATCAGGCCGGAATAAGAGCATTCACCCGCCTGTCTGACGGGTGGATCGGCCGGGGTTGCTGTGAAGCGCCTCAGCCAGGCGGGCGAGATTCGAGTTTGGGGGTCTCCTCGATGTTGCCCGGGGGCTCTGTCCCTGAAGCCTGTGTCCCGTTACCCCTGAGCCAGGCACGTATCTTTGCGACCACACGCTTGATGGC
>JASFFK010000203.1:0-4481 GCA_050124335.1 Chromatiales bacterium
GTCACAGCCGCCGTCGAGCATGCGACAGAGCCAGTAGAGTGCGGCGTCCGGTGACGAGCCACGAACCGATTTGTGCAGGGCGGAGATCTGGTCATAAAAGCTCTCGCCACCCTTGTCGAAGCGGCGAACACGCCCGGCAACGATGCCCTTGACGGTCTCGTGCCCGATACGGCCATCCTCGGACAGATCAGAGGCGATCTCAAGCAAGTTCAGCGCGCGCCGGGCATCACCATCGGCTGCCTCGGCAATCAGCTCGAGGTCGCTATCCTCGATGACAGGCTTGCGTGCACCGAGTCCACGCGCGCTGTCTTGCAGTGCCGCGTGCAGGACGGACTCGATCTCCGGCTTTCCCAGTGACTTGAGAACATAGACACGCGCCCTGGAGAGCAGCGCGTTATTGAGTTCAAACGACGGGTTTTCGGTCGTGGCCCCGACGAAGACAATGGTGCCATCCTCGACATGCGGCAAAAAGGCATCCTGCTGCGACTTGTTGAAACGATGCACCTCGTCAATGAAAAGCACGGTCGTCCGGCCCTGGCCATGCAGTGATTTTGCACGCTCGACAGCTGCCCGGATCTCCTTGACCCCTGACAGCACGGCAGAGAGCTTGATGAACTCCGCACCTGAATGGTGGGCAAGCATTTGTGCCAGCGTTGTCTTGCCAGTGCCTGGCGGACCCCAGAATATCATCGAGTGCAGACGGTCGTTTTCGATTGCCTGCCTCAGCGGGGTCCCCTCTCCGACAACGGCTCGCTGGCCTACGAATTCGTCGAGTGTGCGAGGCCGCATCCTGTCAGCGAGCGGACGGAACCCCTCGTCCGCTCCGGCGAAGAGATCAACGTTCCCAGACATCGAACCCCGGTGGTGCCTCAAACCTGAACAGGGACGCATCCAGAGGCGGATTGCGCTGAGTGTTTGTGAACCTGAAGCGCGTGGTCTGGTTGAACTTGTCGGTCATCTCGAGGCGCTTCAGTTGTTTGCCATCGAAAGCGATACTGACCTGTTCCATCTGGCTGTCGGCATCCTTCGGTATGAGCTGCGTCCACTGAAGACCATTCGCCTCGTAGTCACGATGAATGCTGAAGTATTTCTCCACGCCGCCCTGGCCAGAGAGCAGTTGGGCAGGGGTTCCCCTGAGAGCTGATTTCTGGGACTGGTGGGAGACCTGGTCGAGCTCCCGGTCAAGCAGCCAGACACGCTTGCCATCCGCAACGATCAGCTGTGCGCTGTCGCCCTCGTAATCCCAGCGGAAAAGCCCGGGGCGTTTCAGGTAGAAAACCCCGTAGACAGGCAGTGTCATGCCGGAATCATTCTCGACAACCTGCTCGAAATCCGCCTGGAAAGTCTTGAGGTTGTTGAGAAAATCATCAATCTTTTGCGCCGAGGCCTGTGATGCAAACAGCAGCATCAGGCCAGCCATCAGGAATCGCATGGTCATTAATCCTCGACGGGCGGAGGCGCCAGTACCTTTCGGGAACCGTTGGTCTCCGGCGGGGAGACGATGCCGATGCGTTCCATCTCCTCGATGAGGCGTGCCGCCCTGTTGTAACCAATTTTCAAACGTCGCTGCACACCGGAGATTGATGCGCGACGAGACTGCGTCACGATCTCGACGGCTTCGTCGAAGAGCGGATCGCTATCCTCGACATCCGAACTGAAACCGGCGGCTTCAGGGGATAGACCGGGAATCGCCTCGGAAGGTTCCTCGAGGATCTCCTCGAGATAGTTCGGCTCGCCGTATTTCTTCAGGAATTCGACGACGGCATGTACCTCGTGATCATCCACAAAGGCGCCATGTACACGTTGCGGGATACTCGTGCCCGGCGCGAGGTAGAGCATGTCCCCATGGCCGAGCAGGTGCTCTGCGCCCTGCTGGTCGAGGATGGTGCGCGAGTCGACACGCGACGAAACCTGGAAGGCAATGCGGCTCGGGACATTGGCCTTGATGAGACCCGTGATGACATCGACCGAGGGGCGCTGGGTAGCGAGCAGCAGGTGGATACCCGCGGCACGCGCCTTCTGCGCGAGGCGGGCGATGAGTTCCTCGACCTTCTTGCCGACGACCATCATCATGTCTGCGAACTCGTCGATCACCACAACGATAAATGGCATCTTTTTAAGCTCCGGAATCTCCGGGGGTTCGGCCTCCTCGTCCAGCAGGCTGTTCGGATCAACCTTGAAGAGAGGGTCCTTCACTGGCATGCCGGCTTTTTCACCATCACGGATCTTCTTGTTGTATCCGGTGATGTTGCGCACACCGAGCGCAGCCATGAGCTTGTAGCGGCGCTCCATTTCCGCAACACACCAGCGCAGTGCATTGGCCGAGTCCGACATGTCTGTTACGACCGGACAGAGCAGATGGGGGATACCTTCATAGACCGAGAGCTCGAGCATCTTGGGGTCAATCAGGATCAGGCGGACCTCCTCGGGCTTTGCCTTGAAGAGCAGGCTCAGAATCATGGCATTGACGGCGACAGACTTGCCCGCACCCGTTGTTCCGGCGACCAGGGCATGTGGCATCTTCGCAAGATTCGCGACAACCGGATTACCCGCAATATCCTTGCCCATGCCAAGCGTCAGCACCGATTTTGAATGATCGTAGACTTCGGAGCGCAATACCTCGCTGAGGTAGACGATCTCGCGATGCTCGTTCGGAATCTCGATCCCGATGACCGATTTTCCCGGGATGTTCTCGACGACACGGACGCTGATGGTGGACATCGCACGCGCGAGATCGCTTGCCAGGGCGGAAACCTTGCTGGCCTTCGTGCCTGCCGCTAGATCGAGTTCGAACAGCGTCACCACGGGTCCCGGATGCACGGCGACAACGCTGGCGTCGATCTTGAAGTCTGCCAGCTTGAGTTCCAGCAGGCGGGACATCCCTTTCAGGGCCTCGTCGGAAAGCTGCTGACCGGAGTGTCGCGGTTCATCCAGCAACGCAAAGGGCGGCAGCTCTGTGTTCGGGTCCGGCTCGAACAGCGTGACCTGCTTCTCTTTCTCGACACGCTCGCTCTTCTCGATTTTCTGGACTTTCGGCTGGATTGTGGGGGGCGTGCGACTCTCGGATTTCTTGCGCTCGATATTCAGCGCCTGAATCCGCTCCTCCTTGAGTCGCTGCGCCTCTTTCTCCTCCTCGCGCTTCTCCATGCGCCGCTCGCGAAAACGGTAGACGCGGTCTACGGCTCCGAGAGTCAGGGCTCCAACGGCATCCATCACCATAAACCAGGAGATGCCCGTAAACAGCGTCACACCGGAGAGAAAGATCGCGACCAGCAGGAGGGTCGCGCCGGTCGGGCTGAGAGCCTCGACAAGCAGTGACTCCAGGACCTTGCCGAGAATGCCGCCTGCTCCCTCGGTCAGACCGAGTCCGAAATCAGTGAGGTGAAGTGCACCCAGTCCGCACCCGCCAATGATGGTCAGCACGAAGCCGCCCCAGCGCAGGAACAGCAGGGGTGTATTGAGTTCGTCATCCTCGGTGCGCTCCTTGAGGATCAGCCAGCCGCTCCAGACGAGCATGACCGGAAAGAGCAACGCGAAAATACCAAACAGCGAGTAGAAGACACTGGCGAACCAGGCACCGGCCGGGCCACCGAGGTTGTAGACGCTGTCTCGTTCACCGATGAAGGACCAGCCCGGGTCCATTGGTGAATAGGTCAGGAAGGCAACAAAGAAATAGGCTGCGATCGCGACGATCAGCCAGAAAGCCCCCTCTCTGAGGCGTTCACCGATTCCCCTTGTCTTGCTGTTTGCAAGTTCACGCCAGGACAATAGTCAGTCCCCTCTCCTGTGAGCCGTCACGAAGAAAACACTCCCCTTTACCACGCTGCGGGCATTCCGTAACATTCGTGCATTGCGCCCGCGTGGCCGGGCAGAAAATTATTCGGAGAATTATACATGAGTGATCCACGACACTGCCGTCTTCTGATTCTCGGTTCCGGCCCGGCCGGTTATACCGCCGCCGTCTATGCCGCACGCGCCAACCTCAACCCTGTGCTGATTACGGGCATGGAACAGGGCGGCCAGCTCATGACGACCACAGAAGTCGACAACTGGCCCGGTGACAACGAGGGCGTCCAGGGGCCGGATCTCATGGATCGCATGCAAAAGCACGCCACGCGCTTCGACACCGAGATCATCTTCGACTACATCAGTGAAGTCGATTTCAGCCAGCGCCCGTTCAGGCTAAAGGGTGATTCCGCGGAATACACCTGTGACGCGCTGATCATCGCCACAGGTGCGTCTGCCATGTACCTCGGTCTCGAATCGGAAGAGGCCTTCAAGGGCAAGGGTGTCTCGGCCTGCGCGACCTGCGACGGTTTCTTCTACCGTGGCCAGAACGTCGCCGTCATCGGCGGTGGCAACACCGCTGTCGAGGAAGCCCTCTACCTTTCGAACATTGCCGGGCAGGTGACTCTCGTTCATCGCCGTGATGCCTTGCGTGCCGAGAAGATCCTGCAGAAACAGCTTTTCGACAAGGCCGA
>JASFFK010000204.1:0-4454 GCA_050124335.1 Chromatiales bacterium
GACCGGCTGCTGGTAGCTGCCCGGTTCGAGGAACTCATCCACGACGAGGCCTGCGGCGTCCATGACGAACATCTGGCGTCGCGCCTGCTCGCGGCTCAATCCCTCGTGAACGAGACCATCCTGGATGGCTTTTGCCACACCGACGCCACCTGCGCCTGCGCCGACAACAACGATACGCTGATCGGAGAGCCTCTGGCCAAGCTTCTTGCAGGCGGACAGCAGGCCGGCGAGGACCACGGCGCCTGTCCCCTGGATATCGTCATTGAAGCAGGGGACTCTCTCCTTGTAACGCTCCAGTACACGGAATGCGACATCCTTCGCAAAATCTTCCCACTGGATGACCGCCTTTGGCCAGCGCCGCTGGACGCTGTCGACAAATTTGTCGAGCATGTCGAAATAGGCATCGCCCGAGAGTCGCTTGCGGTGAACGCCAAGATAGTTCGGGTCATTCAGGAGCTTGTCGTTGTTGGTTCCGACATCCAGACAGACCGGCATGGTATGGAACGGGCTCAGGCCTCCGCCGGCCGTGTAGAGCGCGAGTTTTCCGATGGAGATCGCCAGTCCGCCAACACCCTGGTCACCGATACCGAGAATCGCCGAGGAATCCGTTGCGACGATCATACGCACATCGTGCCACGGGTAGTCGTCCACGACCTGGTCGATATGGTCGATCCCGAGAACGGAGACAGTCAGTCCGCGCGGGCGCTGGTAGAGATCGCTGTATTGCTGTACTGCCTTGCCGACCGTCGGCGTGTAGACGATCGGCATCATCTCGTCGAGATGCTGTTCCAGCAGCTTGAAGAAAATCACCTCGGAACGTTCCTGGCAGGCACGCAGGTACTGGTACTTCGCGATATCATCATCAAGCTTCAGATAGCCCTGGTAGACGCGGCGAACCTGCTCCTCGAGTGTCGTTACACGGGGTGGCAGCAGGCCTTCCAGACTGAAGGCCGCGCGTTCCTCGCGCGTGAAGGCCGTTCCCTTGTTGAGCGCGGACATGCGCAACATCGGAAAGCCGCGCAGCGCCACCTCGAGATAGCCGTTTCCCTTGTTGTCGGTCTTGAAGGCGATGTAAGGACTGAGTTTTGGCATCCGGATGCTTCGAGCTGCTGGTTAGTTCGCTGTTGCCTTGAGTGCCAGGCGGCGAGCGTGAAGAACGGGCTCCGTGTAGCCATTGGGCTGTTCACGCCCCTTGAGCACGAGATCGAGTGCCGCCCTGAAGGCGATGCCGTTACATGCAGGCGCCATGGGGCGGTAAGTCGGGTCGCCGGCGTTCTGTGCATCGACGACGGCTGCCATGCGCCTGAAGGTTTCGATGACCTGTTGCCCGGTGCAGATGCCGTGATGCAGCCAGTTGGCCATATGCTGGCTAGAGATGCGCAGTGTCGCGCGGTCCTCCATGAGGCCGATGTCGTTGATGTCCGGTACCTTGGAGCAGCCGACGCCCTGGTCGATCCAGCGCACCACGTAGCCGAGAATGCCCTGGGCATTATTGTCGAGTTCCTGCTGGATCTCGTCTCGTGTCAGCGAGCCTGGCTCGGGGTGGAGCGGGATCGTCAGGATATCGTCGAGGCTGGCACGTTTGCGGCTGGCCAGCTCGGCCTGGCGCGCGGCGACATTCACCTTGTGGTAATGCATCGCGTGCAGCGTCGCCGCGGTCGGGGAGGGGACCCAGGCGCAGTTTGCGCCGGCCAGCGGATGGGCAATCTTTGCATCGATCATGCTCTGCATGAGATCGGGCATGGCCCACATGCCCTTGCCTATCTGCGCCTTGCCGCCGAGACCGCAGGCCAGGCCGATATCGACGTTCCAGTCTTCGTAGGCAAGAATCCAGGGCGCTGTCTTCATGTCACCCTTGCGCAGCATCGGGCCTGCTTCCATGCTCGTATGGATCTCGTCCCCGGTACGGTCGAGAAAGCCCGTATTGATGAAAATCACGCGTTCCTTCGCTGCACGGATGCACTCCTTGAGATTCACAGTCGTGCGACGTTCCTCGTCCATGATCCCGACCTTGATGGTGTTCTGTTCGAAACCGAGTGCGTCCTCGATACGGCCGAACAGCTCGCTTGTGAAAGCGACCTCCGCGGGGCCATGCATCTTGGGCTTTACGATATAGATACTGCCGGTTCGGCTGTTGATGACCGTACCAGTGCGTTTGAGGTCATGCATGGCGATGAGGCTCGTGATCATGCCGTCCATGATGCCTTCCGGAACCTCTTCGCCCTTGAAGAGCACGGCACTGTTGGTCATCAGATGGCCCACGTTCCGGATGAGCATCAGGCTGCGGCCCGGCAGGATGAGTTCCCCGCCATCCGGCGTGACATAACTGCGGTCAGGGTTCATGCGGCGTGTCATTTGCCGGCCCTGCTTGGAAAAGGTTTCCTCGAGATCCCCCTTCATAAGACCGAGCCAGTTTCGATAGACCAGTACCTTGTCTTCTGCATCGACAGCGGCGACCGAGTCCTCGCAATCCTGGATTGTCGAGACCGCGGCCTCTAGCACGACATCACTGATGCCGGCAGCATGAAGTTTGCCGACCGGGTTTTCGGGATCGTGGTGGAGTTCGATATGCAGGCCGTTGTGCCTGAGCAGAATGACATCGGGTGTCTCTCCACCCCTGTAGCCTGCAAAGGCAGCAGGATCGGCGAGCGACGAGCTATCGCCGCCGGCAAGCGTCACAACGAGCTCCTTGTGCCCGTCCTTGTCTGCGAGCATGTAGGCGGTAGCATCGGCATGACTGCCGGCTGCAAGCGGCACCGCGTCATCGAGGAATTCTGCCGCGAGCCCGATCACGCTGTTCGCACGTTGCGTATTCAGTGACGCGCTTTTTTCGAGCCCCTCGCTCTCCGGAATGGCATCTGTTCCGTAGAGCGCATCGTACAGGCTGCCCCAGCGTGCATTGGCGGCGTTCAGGGCATAGCGTGCGTTGTTGACAGGTACGACAAGCTGCGGACCGGCGATGGTTGCAATCTCCGGGTCGACATTGCCGGTCTCGATGCTGAAGTCTTCGCCCTCTGGAAGCAGGTAGCCGATCTCGACGAGGAATTGCTTGTAGGTTGCGAAGTCAAAGTTATCGCGGTGCTCGCGATGCCAGGTATCCAGACTGGCCTGGAATTCGTCTCTCCTGTCGAGGAGCGCACGATTCTTCGGCGCGAGGTCGGCGATGATCGTTTCGAATGCCTGCCAGAAGTGTGCCGGCTCCACGCCGGTTCCGGGTGCAATCTCGCTGGCGACGAGATCGTAAAGTTCCCGGGCAATCTCGAGATTGCCGATTGAGACTCTGTTGCTCATAGGTGCCTCATGCATATCAAAGAAATACGTTCGGCCCGGCGTGACATGAATGTCCCGCCAGGTCCGGCATGCAACCGCGGTCAGCTGTCGATTTGCGCCCTGGCCACCGCGCTGGATGTTTCGCGGATCAACACCACCATCTCCCGGAGTGCAGCATCCGTTGGTTGTGCCGTTTCCATCATCCAGTCAAATATTTCCTGATCCTGATAGCCCAGGAGTCTCTGGAAAGTCAGTTGTTCTTCCCTGGGTGCGCTTGCATAGGCATGCTCCAGGTAATTGAGGAACCAGAAATCGAGTTCCCGCATTCCCCGGCGGCATGCCCACCGCAGACGCAGCATTTCTTGTTGTAATGTTTCGGCGGTCATTGAACCGGTGATCAGATGCCTTTTTCCAGCATGCGCTTGCGGATGTTGCCGATCGCCCGTGTCGGGTTCAGCTCTTTCGGACAGACATCCACGCAGTTCATGATGCTGTGGCAGCGGTAAAGCTTGTAGGCATCATCCAGTTGCTGAAGCCGCTCGGCAGTCGCCTGGTCGCGACTGTCCTCGATGAAACGGCTGGCCTGCAACAATGCGGCAGGCCCGAGGAACTTGTCCGGGTTCCACCAGAAGGAGGGGCACGAGGTCGAGCAGCAGGCACACAGGATGCATTCATAGAGACCATCGAGCTTGTCGCGGTCTGCAGGGCTCTGGAGGCGCTCTTTTTCCGGATCCGGATCCTTCGTGATCAGCCAGGGTTTTGCTGCCTTGTACTGGTTGAAGAAAGGCGTCTGGTCAATGACGAGATCCCGGATGATCGGTTGGCCGGGCAGGGGACGGACCGTGATCGGCTCCTTGAGCTGGTCGAGATTCGTCAGGCATGCCAGGCCGTTGCGACCGTTGATGTTCATGCCGTCCGAGCCGCAGACGCCTTCGCCGCAGGAGCGCCGGAAGCTGAGCGTTGGATCCATCGCCTTGATAATGAGCAAGGCGTCGAGCAGCATGGTCCCCGGCTTGACGTCGGGGACATCGTACTCCTGAAGGAAGGGCTTCTGGTCTTTTTCCGGGTTGTAGCGCTGGATCAGGAATTTCATGTTCGTCTCTCTGTGTCGCCGTTCAGTAGGTACGCGCCTTCGGCGGGAACGGGTCGACTGTCAGTGGTGTGAGGTGCACAGGCTTGTAGTC
>JASFFK010000205.1:0-4452 GCA_050124335.1 Chromatiales bacterium
CGTGCCGCCGATGAGCACATGTGGCAATTTCTTCAGAATCGTCCACTCGAGCCCGGCTGGCTCGCGGTTGTTATTGATCTTTTTGAGGTAACGCATCTTCTACTGTCCCGGGCAATAGATGCCCCGTATTGATGTTGTGTCATAGTCGCAAAATCCCTGCTTGTTGGACTCCCTGTTCTGGACAAAGGTTCGACGCCTGTAGTTTGCGATTGATCAATCCCGCCGTTATACAGCCATCACGCGTGGCCAGCGCTTGAAACCCTGCTGCTCTGCGGGCGGTTCGACGGTGACGACATAGAGCCGGCGTTCGTCGTTCCAGGTCGCCAGCAGTCCCTGGATGAATTCATTGTCGCGAAGAGCAAACCAGTGCGAGCTTTTGTGTGCATCCTTCTCCATGAAACGATCGACGATGATCTTGACGGGTTGCGGGTTCCAGCGGTCCCACTTGTGCGTCTGCACGGACTCGAGGCGGGCCCAGCCGCTCGGTGGCAGCTGCCCGGGCTGTTCCTCGCGGCGACCCCAGCCGACGAGTTCGATGGAACCGTCTCGCTTTCTGACAGGCAGCTGCGCATCGGGGTAGGGGAAGTAGACCTTGTGACGCTGGCCGTCATGTTTGTATTCGACACCACCACACATTGCCGGATTTCTCAGGATGCCACGGGCCGGCTTTGCGGCCTGCCAGTCAGTCTCCTGATTCTTGGCCCGATACGTTCGGCGGTCGATTCATAGACTGACAGCATCGAGGGCACGACGAACAGGATCAGCAGCGTGGCGAAGGCCAGACCGAAGGCGATCGAGGTCGCCATCGGGATCAGGAACTGCGCCTGCAGCGAGGTCTCGAAGAGCAGGGGAGTGAGGCCCGCGATGGTTGTCAACGAGGTCAGCAACACGGCCCGCAGGCGCTGGCATGCAGCTTCAACCAGCGCCTCGCTGATTGCCATGCCCTTTTCACGCAGGTTGCGGTAGAAGGTCACGAGAATGATGGAGTCATTCACAACGATGCCGGAGAGTCCGAAGATGCCGAACATCGACAGGATCGTCAGGTTGATCCCCATGAGATAGTGCCCGAGGATGGCGCCGATCAGGCCAAACGGGATCGCGAGCATGACGATCAGCGGCCAGCCGTAGGAGGAGAAGACCCAGGCGAGGATCAGGTACATCAGCGTCAGCCCGAGAATCGCGCCTGCGCGCATGTCACCCAAGGTTTCCCGTTGTTCGGCGGCTCGACCCTCGAAACTGTAGTTGATCCCGTACTTGCTCGAGAGTTCAGGCAGGATTGTCTCCCTGAGCGTGGCATTGATTGCATTGGGGTTGCCGGTCGCCTTGTCGACTTCGGCAGTCACCTCCACGGCAAGCTGGCTCTCGGCGTGACGCAGTGCCTCGAAGCCGCGACGTGACTCCCAGCGGGCCACGCTCGTCAGCGGTACGAATTCGTTCTGCGGTGTCTTGACCATGATTCTCTGTAATGTCGCGAGCTGGCCGCGCTCGGCCTCAGGCAATCTGACCCGCACCTCGATCTCATCCTCGCCATCCTGGTAAATCTGCACGAGGCTGCCATCGAAAGCAGTACGCAGTTGCCTGCCGAGGTCGCTGACGGTCAGTCCGAGGCTCTCACCGATGGGAGTAAGGCGGTAAATGAGCTGCTCACGGCCGTAGGGCATATCGTCGGTCACCGACACGACACCGGCAACAGTGTCGAGGGCCTCGGCCAGTTCGAGCGCGGCATCCTTGAGGTTCTCCGCGGTGTTGCCTGTCAGCCTGATCTGGACATCCCCTCCCGGTGGTCCGCCACGCTGCTCCTGCAGGGCAAAATTCTCTATGCCGGGGGGTATCTCGACACGCTTTTTCCAGGCCTGGACGAACTGCTTGTTGCGTATGCTCCGGGAATCCGATGGCATCATCTCGACGCGGATCGAACCGAGCTGGTCTCCCGTGCGCTGGTTGTTCTGGGTGCCAGCCTGGCCGATGTTGGTAACCGCGATCTTTACAAGCTTTTCATCGCCAAACGCCTTCTCGGTAGCGAAGAGCGTCTCGTTGAGATGGGTGAGGAACTCCTCGACAGTTGCTCTCGGCGTGCCTGCAACGAACGTGGCATTGGCGTTGATGATATTTCCCTCGGGGGAGGGGAAGAAGATGAAGGCCAGGCGACCACCGGCAAGTAGCCCGAATGTTGCGATCAGGACCGCGAATGCGAGCGAGATGGTTACCGCGCGGTAACGCACGGCCAGCGTAACCAGTGGCCGGAAGTGATGATCCCGAAAATAGGCAAATCCGTCATCGAGACGGTCGCGAAGCGTACGCTTGCTGCCATGCTCCTTCGAGGTATGCAGGAAGGCGTGGCGCAGGTGTCCGGGCAGTACGAAGAAGCTCTCGATGACAGAGGCGATAATCACGCTGATGATGACGAGCGGAATGGCGAACAGAAGCTTGCCGATGAAGTCGCCGATCATCATGAGCGGCAGGAAGGCCGCGATGGTCGTCATGGATGATGCCATGACAGGTGCGAGCATGCGGCGAGCACCACCCTCTGCGGCGCGCAACGGATCTTCACCCATCTGGAAGTGAGCGACGGCATCCTCGCCGACGACGATGGCGTCATCCACGATAATGCCCAGGGCCATGATCAGCGCAAAGAGCGAGATCATGTTGATGGAGCCGCCGGCGAGGTAGAGGATGAAGAGCGTCGCCATGAACGAGGTCGGGATGCCGATCGCGACCCAGAAGGCGACACGTCCGGTCAGGAAAAGGTAGAGGATCAGAATCACGAGAACCAGGCCGCCGCCGCCGTTTGTCACCAGCAGCATGATGCGCTCCTTGATGAGCTGCCAGCGCTCGTCATAGAGGGTGATCTCGATATTTCCGGGCAGCCTCGCGCTGGTTTCACGGAGCCAGCTGTCGAGGATCTGCGCTGCCTCGAGTGAGTTACCCTTCTCGGCACGCTGCAGTGTCATGTTGATGGCCGGCCGGCCACGATACTCCACCAGCACTGAACCGTCCTGGGGCTTGCGGGTGATCTCTGCGACATCACCAAGGCGGATGAGACGGTTCTCGTCACTCACAAGCGGTAATTTCGCGAACTCGCTTTCGCTACGGCGCTGGTCGAGACTGCGCAGCTCCTTTGCTGCAACGGCATCGCCGATAATGCCGGCCGGGATGTCCTGGCTGAAGCTGTCGACCTTGGTGGCCACATCATCGAGCGAGAGCTGCAGCTCGTTGAGCGTTCGGCTCGGAATCTCGATGCTGATCTCCTGCTCAGGGAGTCCTGTGATGTCGACCTTGTCGATACCGCGCGCGAGCAATTCGTTCTCGAACTGGTGGGCCAGCCCGCGGAGTTCTTCCGGGTTATCGGAACCGGTGATGACGAGTCTTGCGATGCTTTCGTAGAAGCTGGCCTTGACGATAACAGGCTTCTCGGCTTCCTGCGGAAGGTTGCGGAAACCGTCAACTTCGCGCCGTACCTGGTCGAGTGCGAGCACCATGTCGGTGTTGTCCTCGAACTCGAGTGTCAGCGAGGAGACGCCCTGAGCAGATGTCGATGTGAGCTTGTTGAGATTCTCGATCACCTTGAGACGCTGCTCGAGTGGCGTGGTGATACCCACCTCCACATCTTCGGCGCTTGCACCGGTCCAGACGACACGCACAGTGATCACGTCGAGCGTCGCATTCGGGAAGAACTGGATATTGAGCTTGCTCAAAGCGAACGCCCCCGAGAGCAGCATCATCGCCATCAGGAGGTTCGCGGCGACCTTGTGATGCGCAAAGATGCCGAGGAGGTCGGACTTGTGAAAGCTGCCGGGGCTGGCCATCCGGTTTTACTCCACGACGCTGACCTTGAGGCCCTGCACGGCATTGGGCAGGTGCGTGGACACGATACGGTCACCATTGCGCAGTTTGTCGCTGCGCACCAGCAGCATTTCGACTCCCTGGTCAAAAATGCTTCCTGCCTGTTCAATCAGCAGTGTCTCGAGGCGTTCCTCGTCGTTGATGCGGTAAATGCGGTCGTTGCCATAGAGCGCCTGGAAAGGGAGCATGGCAAGGCCGGGTTGTGGCGGGCGTGACAGCTGGATCATGATCTGCTGTCCGAGACGCAATTTATCACTTCCGGTCTGGATGCTGAACAGAGCATCAATGCCGGCAGTACCTGCCTTGCCCGAGAGTCGATCGAGTTCAAGTTCAATCTCTCCGCTCCGTGCCGGGTAGCGCTCGCCTTTTGCGGTGGCGGATATGAGTTCCTGCTGGTAGATCACAGGAACGGTTGCACGCACCTCCATGCTCTCCAGAGAGTACATTTCGAGCACCACGTCGTTGGCCTTGACCTGGTTACCGACTGTGGCCGGAAGTGCACTGACGATGCCATCGAAGGGCGCCGTGATACGACTGCGCCCATAGTCCCGTTCGGCAACGGCAAGACGTGCCATGGCGCGTTCGAGACTGGCCTGCAGTCTCGCAAGT
>JASFFK010000206.1:0-4438 GCA_050124335.1 Chromatiales bacterium
ATGAAATCACCTGGCATTCTGTTCTGAAAAATGCTGGCTCCGGGCCTGAAGCGGCGCGAAGCAGCAGGATTGCGGCCATGCTATCAACGTGCTTCTGGCACGTCTACCTAGGAAGATTAAGGATTAAAGCCTGTCAATCAGCTTGACTAACCACGGAAAGGCCGATTGAATGACAGCCCATTATAAGAAAGACCACTATCCATGAGTCACGATAACAATCCTCTCGCGATACGCGGCCAGGTCATGCTGGATGTCGAGGGTACCGTGCTGACCGACGAGGATCGAGCGCGCCTTGCGCATGCAGCGACAGGTGGCGTGATTCTTTTCAGCCGCAATTACGCAAGCCGCAATCAGGTCGCGGCACTGGTCAACGACATTCGCGAAGCCTCTCCGGACCCGTTGCTGATCGCCGTGGATCACGAGGGAGGACGCGTTCAGCGATTTCGCGAGGGCTTTACGCACATTCCGCCCATGGCATGGCTCGGCAAGCGCTACGACATGTCCCGGGAAGAAGCCCTGAATGAGAGCGAACTGCTTGGCTGGCTCATGGCGACGGAATTGCGGCAGGTGGATATCGATTTCAGCTTTGCGCCGGTACTCGACCTGGGCCTCGGTGTCTGCGACGTCATCGGTGACCGTGCCTTTCACCAGGATCCGGACGTGATCGCAGCGCTTGCGCGGCGATTCATGCAGGGAATGCATGATGCAGGGATGTCAGCTGTCGGCAAGCACTTTCCCGGGCATGGTGCTGTTGTCGAGGACTCCCACGTTGCCTTGCCAATCGATCAGCGTGATCTTGAAGTCATCCTCGACCGGGATGTCCGTCCCTTTGCAAAACTCATCACCTTCGGACTCGATGGAATCATGCCTGCGCACGTGATCTACACGGATGCAGACCAGAACGCAGCGGGTTTTTCACCCTTCTGGCTGCGCGAGATCCTGCGCGAAAGACTTGGCTTCGAAGGGGTGATTTTCAGTGATGACCTGACCATGGCAGCAGCAGCGTCAGCCGGCGGTTATGGCGACAGGTCGCGCGCTGCCATCGATGCCGGATGCGACATGGTGCTCGTATGTAACGATCCGGATGCGGCTGACGAAGTCCTGGATGCAATGGAGGATGTCGTCAGCGAAGAGAGCCTTCTGCGCCTGGCATCCATGGCGGGCTCCGAGACGGAGGGGAGCGATACAGATGACATCCTGGCTCATGCGAGACAGGTCGCTGCTGCAGCCTGGTCCGATACCGACGGGGCGATGGCATGACGACGGCCCTGGATGCGGCAAAGGTTCTTGAGGAAGCGGAGTGCCTCTACACCCGTGAGGAGGTCGACTCGGCCATCGAGAGGATGGCTGCAGCAATCAATACCGAATACCACGGACTTACTCCTGTTGTGCTGTGTGTCATGAACGGCGGAGTCGTTCTGGCCGGGCACCTGCTGCCAAGGCTGTCACCCGTGCTGGAGTTCGATTACATGCATGCCACACGCTATCGCGGGGAAACCTCCGGTGGTGAACTTTCCTGGAAACATCACCATGAGATTGCACTGAATGGTCGTGACGTCCTGGTCCTTGACGATATTCTTGATTATGGCGACACCCTCAAGGCAATCCGGGATGCCTGTATAAAAGAGGGCGCCAGGAGTTTTCGCAGCGCCGTCCTTGTGAGGAAACTGCATGAAACGCATTGTGGAATCGATGCGGATTATGTCGGACTCGACGTGCCTGACCGCTATGTGTTCGGCTATGGCATGGACTTCAAGGAGTTTCTGCGTAATGCGCCCGGCATCTATGCCGTGCGAGAGAGCTGATTGACCTGCTGCCATGCCCTCATGCGTGGCCATCACAGAGAAGATACGAAGATGAAGTATGGCATTATCGGAGGATCGGGCCTGACAAAGCTCAAGGACCTCAGGATCGATCATCGTGAAATCGTCAAGACACCCTACGGAGAGGCTTCGGCGCCCCTGATTCACGGAAAGTTCGGTGATGTCGAGCTTGTATTCCTGCCGCGCCATGGCAGTGGCCATCGCCTGCCGCCGGACCGTATCAACTACCGGGCCAACATCTGGGCCATGAAACAGCTGGGTATTCGTGAAGTCATCGGAATTGCGACCGTTGGCGGCATCAGCAGTCCGCCGAACTCGCTTGTGATTCCCGACCAGATCATCGATTACACCTGGGGGCGAGAGCAGACCTTCTTCGATGGTCAGGATGGCAATGTCTCGCACATCGATTTCAGCGAACCCTATTGCGAAACCCTGCGCCAGAAGATCATCACCGCTGCACGAGCTTCCGGCAGCCAGCCGATCACTGAAGGTGTTTACGGCGCAACCCAGGGGCCACGCCTGGAGACGGCAGCGGAAATCCACCGCATGCGCCAGGACGGCTGCGATCTGGTCGGCATGACGGCAATGCCTGAGGCGTCGCTCGCGCGCGAGGCAGGGCTCTGTTATGCGACCTGTGCCCTTGTCGTGAACTGGGCTGCGGGTATTGGCGACGAGGGGCCGATCAGCCAGCAACTCATCAACAAGTATCTCGAGCAGGGAATGGAGTCGGTCAGGCGACTTGTTTCTGCGCTGGAAAGATGAAGCGCCGCTATGTCCTGATCCTGCTGTTCTGCATCGTGCCGCTGACCGTCTCGGCATGGTTCATGACAGGGGAGGAAAGAGATCAGTTGTCAGTCGATGCCGGTATCGAGGCCATCAGGTCGGGTAACTATGCAGAGGCGTTCAATCAGCTCATTCCTCTCGCAAAGGAAGGCAATCCTGAGGCCCAGTACAACATGGGCTGGCTCTATGCCAACGGTTTTGGTGCCGGCGTCGATGTGCCGACGGCAGTTTACTGGTGGAAGAAGGCTGCAGCGAGCAACCATGCCGCTTCGCAATTTTCCCTCGGCATGGTGTATCTCACGGGCGATGGCAAGACCATCAAAAAGAATGTTCCCGAAGCGATCCACTGGCACATGCGGTCGGCAAGGAATGGCTACGTGGAAGGCCAGGAGATGATACGCCAGCTCTACGAGACGAGAAAAAGGGCTGTCCTGAAACTCTATCCTGACATTGCCACCGAGCCCTGGTTCAGCAAGAAAAAGTCAGCCGAATAATCATTTATGCTGTGATAACATGCACCCCTGAATATTCAGGATTCCCCCGGGAGTAATGACCATGTCAGAAACACAATCAAGAACCACCCCGGTCACTGCGGGCAAGAAAAATCGCGGTGCCTCGTTGCTGATACTGATTCTTCTTGTCGTCCTGGTCTGGGCCGTCATTGCCTTTTACATGGCGATGGAATCATCCCATCAGGAGCCATCGTCAGCGGTGGAAACCCATCCGACAGCAGAACAGCCGCACGCTGTGCAGGAGCCTGTAGAGGCGCCTGCAGCCACAGAACAGGCGTCACCGGCTCCAGCCGCGGAAAGTGCAGCGCAGCCGACCGCTCAGGGTGATCCGATGGAACAGATCATCCAGGTTTTCGCGCCGGAACAGGGACAGTGAGGCGATTTTCCAGCACTCGCTGAAGTCGCTCGCGAATCCAGTCAAGAGACCCCGCTAACGCGGGGTTTTTCTTGAGCAGCTCCCCCGTTTTCCTGACCTCGCCAGGCTTGTTCCGCCAGACCTGCGATCACGCATTGCCAACAATCACATTCCCTGCCCGCTGCGAGGGCCGATCGTGAAACTGGCGCCACAAGTCAAGTCATTGGCACATTCGGACAAGCCGCCATTCGCTGAAAACAGCACCATATCCCTGCTTGTCGAGCATGCATTGGCCACAGTGCGGATCATGGATACTCACAGCCTCTCTGGGGCAGGTGGATGGATGCCGGCAGGCAACACATGAGCCACTTTTGCCCGGCCGTGAGCCGGGCCTTTTCAGCGGGTCTTCCTATGTGAGGGGGCGCCATGCCGTTACTGCTGTATCGGCTGTTTCATAGGTATTCTCATTACTGAAGGGCTTGCGCACTGACCGCAAAAGTTAAACCGGAAGTCAGCCACGGGGACTCCATGTACTATCTTTGCGCCGCGATCGACCGACATTTCAACCATGAAGAACAGCACGGGAAGGGGGCGGTCTTCAGTCTGGAATCGCATCAACATGGCTGGGATGCTTTCAGCCAGGTAAGCGAGGGTGACACTGTCTACCTGATCGCCCCGAACCGAATCGTGAAACAGGCTTACAGGGTCTCGCGCGTGAGAAGGGAGGACGATCAGGTCGTCGTCTACAGTGACCAGATCGTTGATGTTCCCGGAATCCCTTACCAGACCTTTATCAAGCGACATGGCCTCATTGACAGCAGGATCTCCTCTATCGGCAACATGCTGCGCGGTTTCAATGTTGTCGCTTTCGAGCTGATCCCGGGCACAAAAAAAGCCCCGCGAAGCGGGGCTTTGACGGAGCAGGCAGGGGATCAGTGATCCACGGCCTCGCCGGCGCCTGCCGG
>JASFFK010000207.1:0-4421 GCA_050124335.1 Chromatiales bacterium
AAAGTTGCGGTATAGGTGTTGTCCGCCAGGTAGGAGACGGTCACGCTGGAACTGCCACCGCTGGAGGCGATGCTGTCCTGCACCTCTGTCTGGTCAGAACCCGGCAGGCTCCAGATGACATCGTAGGGAGCGGTGCCACTCTCGGCTGTGGCCTCGAATGTGAGTTCTACACCACTCGTTACCTGAACGGGATTAGTTGCAGGCTGGATTATCGTGCAGCTCGGGCCCTTGTTTTTACCCCCGCCACCGCCACTACCACCGGGGTCGGTAGGCTTTGCTGCGAAGACACTGCCAGACAACAGCAACAACAGGCAGCTGCACAGAAGATGTAAATAAACTTTGTTCCGCACGACAGATGTGCGGTTAGATGCGTTCCACCCGGCCATGGTTTCCTCCAGGGTCATCTGGTTATTTGATTTTCAAAACAGGGCTATCCAGGGGCTCTATCGGTCATCGATGAGTTGATGTGCCCTGCGCTGATCAGTCTTGTCGTAATGTCAGCTAACAAACTGCCGGTGAGTGCATTTTCTTGTGAATGCTTTATTACTGATGGAGGTTAGTCGAGTGATGGGGCATGGACAATCAAAAAACGCTACTTTTCATGGGGAAAAGAGTCGGATTCGGGAACAATTGATCTGGATCAATAATTGGGCTGTCGATACCCGCTGGCTTGATCCGGGAGCGCAGGCGTCATGAAATGCTGATGGTGTTCCTGCTGCTCTGCTTGTCAGCCTCCTGTTCGAAGGCCCTGACAACGACCTGCGTTGAATAATCCATGTTCAGCCGGTCGGCTGGAGATATTGTGGTTGCTGTATTGTCGATCATCATCATGCAGTCATCTGCTGGTTGACCCTTGGTTGCCTTATGAAACGATCGCTGTGGCGTAACTGATAAGTCGTTCGCCTGTATTGACTGCAAATCACTGCGAACAGTACTCCACTAAACATCCCTTCCTCATGGCTGTTGCTCTGGCTTCCACTCTTCTCTCATCGCCCCACTTTAGTCAATGGGTCGCTGAATCTGATTTGACAGATATATAAATTGGTACTATTGTCCCAAATAATAGATTTGGTACAAATATCCCAAAAAATGATGCAGGTGAACAGAAATTCGCTCCCGTACATGCTGATAACGCATTGTTTCAACGGTGATCTGCTGCCGGGTATTTATCGTGGAGGTGGCTTGTGAGCGCTCAAGAGCGGGTACTGGGTGCAGCAGTCATTCGTATCCTGAGATCACTGATCCGCATCCTTTTGCGATATGGCATGTCCTATGACGGATTCGCGGAACTCGCGAAACGGGTTTATGTGGAAGTTGCGCAAAGCGACTACTCGTTGCCGAACCGCAAGCAGTCCATATCCCGGATTTCGACCCTGACAGGGATTTACCGGCGTGAGGTATCGAGATTGCTCGAATTGCCTGAAATCGATGACTCCGACCTCACCTCCAGGCGCAACCGTGCAGCCAGGGTGATCGGTGGCTGGATACAGGACGGGGATTACATCGATTCGAGCGGAAGCGTTCGTGCACTGCTCCTCGAGGGCGATAAACCGAGCTTTACTCACCTTGTTCGAAAGTACAGCGGTGATATTCCAGTGCGCGCAATCCTCGATGAATTGATTCGGGTAGGTGCCGTGGACATGGATAAGGATGGAAAGATCCGTCTTCTGGCGAAGGCTTATGTGCCGCTAAAACAGGATGCCGACATGCTTGCCATCCTTGGCAAGGATGTCTCCGATTTTGTCGAGACTATCGACCACAACCTTCGAGCCGGTGGAACGGATACCCGTCTGCAACTAAAGGTCGAGTACGACAACCTGCCAGCAGAAGCTATCCCTGCATTACGCGCCCTTGCGGGAGAACGTGGCAGGGACTTGCTGGAGGAGATGAATGCATGGCTTGCAGAAAAAGATCGGGACAGCAACCCGAAGAGTGAGGGTACTGGGCGGGTGCGTGCCGGTATCGGAGTTTATTACTTTGAAGATGACCTGAATAAGGAGACCGAACAATGATTAACCCAATATCAAAAACGCTGATGATGCTCGCCGCCATCAGCCTGACAGCCTGCGGAGGCGGGGGCACCGACAGTGCCGGCGTCGATGGCGGCGGTTCTGTAGCCGGTGGTGGCATCAGCGGGACAGGTGTCGGCACGATAACCGCTTTTGGCAGTGTTGTTATTAATGACATACGCAAATTCGAATTTGACGACAACACGAAGTTCTTCCGCGATGGTGAGGAAGTTTCTGAAGACAATTTCATGCAAAACGGTGTTGGCATGGTCAGCCGTTTGGAAATCGGTGACGATGTCAGTGCAGATTTCACCAGCGGAACTGCTGTGACAGTGACTGCTGACAATCTACTCAAGGGACCGGTCACGAGTATCGATCCACTGAGTGTGCTGGGACAGCCCGTGATCGCAAACGGCAGCACGATCCTTGATAACGTGCCTGGCAATGCTGCCGCGAACCTGCTATCTGGCGATGTGCTGGAAGTGAGTGGTTATGCCGGTAATGGCAATGTCATTCAGGCCACGAGGATCGAGTACAAGGGATCAAACAACACCGGTGCACTCGAGTGGAAATTGACTGGAGCCGTCAGTAACGTGGTGGCAAACACATCGTTCCAGATCGGAAATCAGCAGGTTATCCTCAATGGAGTCTTGCCACGTGACTGCGGTGCCAGTCTGGATAATGGCGAATTCGTCGAGGTCAAGGCCTCACAGGATCCCGGCTTTACTGCTGGAAGCGCACTGGATACCGTGACCGACGTCGAGTGCAAGGTACCGGGGCTCGGTGTGCCGGACAACTCCTCAAGCACGATTCTCGATGCCGAGATCGAGGGAATCGTTACGAGCGGGACTCCTGCTGATTTCATCGTCAACGGTCAACGCGTAACAACGGGTAGTACAACTCAATTTGAAGGTGGTGCTCCGGAGGATCTCGTCGTTGGTGTCAAACTTGAAGCCGAGGGTGACCTGGATACAACGTCAGGCATTCTCCTGGCGGACAAGATCAGTTTCAGGGAAACCCGGGTCCGCATCGAGGCGCCGGTTTCAGTTCCGAGTGCAGGGCTGAATGGCTCATTCACCTTGCTGGATGTCATTGCCGTCAATACGAACATCCTGACCGAGGACGATGACGGGTTGCTTGATGGCAGTGGCCCGAACGGCAGCATGCAGATTGAGGTTCGCGGCTACGTGGATAAAAGTGGCGCAGTCATCGCGACCGAGGTGCGTGAGCGAGGTGACGCCGATTCCGCAGATGTGCGTCTGCGCGGTCCTGCGAGTAACATCTCAGCCCCGACGTTTGAGATCCTCGGCGTGACCGTTGATACCGTCACAGCCACTTCAATCGTTGACGACAGGGTCAGTCCCCCTGAACCAATCAGCGCTGCGACCTTCTTCAGTCGCGTGTCCGACGGGACTCCCGCACAGGTCGAGGATGGTGCCTTCAGCAGTGCTACTGACACCATTACCGGTGGCGCCATCGAGATAGAGGACTGACCTGTTATCCGATAGAAACCCGGTTGGGAGAGAAAGGCCGTGCATATGCACGGCCTTTCCTGATCATGTGGAAACAGTTTCCGGCACGTGTTACCGGCATCTCTCATTCGAGATCTCGCGACTGCCGGAGACCCTTACTGATGGGGGTCAGACCAGGTGCAAGGCCGAGCAGGCTGGCATGATTGCTCTTCTATGCGTGCGCGAACGAGCTTTCCCTGCTAGCCTGCAAGTCTGATAATGCACAAGAACCGGGAAAGCATTTATGAGTCAGACAAGACTGTTCGCCATCATATCGGTCGTGCTCGGAGTCGCCGCGATTATCGTTCCCTATTTTTTCGGAACTGTGGCGGTGATGGCGCTTGGGGCCATCATGCTGGCAAGCGGGATCATCGCCTTGCTCTATGCAATTGCCCTGCGCAAGGAGGGTCTGCCTGTCAGTGTTTTTGCCCCCTGGGCACAGATTCTCGCTGGTATCGTGATCCTGGTATGGCCGGAATTGGCCCTCTGGCTCGTGGCGGTTCTTCTGGGAGGTGGTCTCATCCTGAGTGGCATCACTGGCCTGACGGCCCTGCATGATGCCGGTTCTGCACATGTATCCACGATGCGCAAGATCGGATTATGGGCCAGCATTGCACTCGGCGCACTGCTCATCATCATGGGAAGCCTTGGCTCGGCGATCCTCCTCGGACTGGTGCTGGGACTCGCGCTGATCAACGCGGGCTTTCAGCAGTGGCGCGCAGGGTGACCACCTCATTTGGTGCCGGAGATCATTTTCTCCGAAAATAATCTCTGCACCTCTCTCAGCTCTTTCAAACGGAAAAAGAGAGTTCATGACTTTTCGATTGCCCGGTCTGGCCAAACGCATCTTGATGGCAGCCTTCTACAGCATGCTTGGTGCGACGTTCGTGTTGCTTGTTGT
>JASFFK010000208.1:0-4417 GCA_050124335.1 Chromatiales bacterium
CGCGCTTTACCCGGCATGGCGTTCCGCGCATGCCGACCCGGCACCGCAGTTGAGGGAGGATTGACCATGCGCGGCTTCTTCCTCCTGATGCTGCTTGTCCTGGCCTGGTGCCTGACGGCTTGCGAACAGCAATCTCCGCCACCCACTGCAAGCATCCGCGTCGATGAGGCCATGGGCGGAACGCCCGACCCGGGCTTCGCGCGTGCCTTCGAACCGCGTGCCTTCAGTTTTCCCGGGGATCATGGTCCGCACCCGGATTTTGCGACCGAATGGTGGTACCTGACCGGCAACCTGGAGAGCGATGACGGGCGTCGTTTCGGTTACCAGTTGACCTTGTTCCGCGTCGGTCTGCGCCCGGGCGAGGCCGCGCAGGATTCGGACTGGCGCAGCAACCAGGTCTATATGGGGCACCTGGCAGTCAGTGATATCGCCGCAGGGAAGCACTATTCGGCCGAACGCTTTGCCCGTGCCGCCGCAGGACTGGCCGGTGCGACTGCCCGGCCGTTCGAGGTCTGGCTTGGTCCCTGGGCCTTGCATTCGGATGGCGACTTTTTTCCGCTGGAACTGGAGGCACAAGACGACGGCTTCGGTCTGTCACTGCAGCTTCTGGCAGGCGACAAGCCGATGGTTCTGCAGGGCGAACATGGCCTGTCACGAAAGAGTGCAACGCCCGGTAATGCCTCCTATTACTACTCGTTCACACGCTTGCCAACAACCGGTGAAGTAAGCATCGGCGATGCGATCTACAGGGTGCAGGGGAATTCATGGATAGACCGGGAGTGGTCGAGCTCCGCACTCGACACGGATCAGGCCGGCTGGGACTGGTTTGCATTGCAGCTCGACGATGGCCGCGAGTTGATGTTCTACCAGTTACGTACCAGGGAGGGAGAGATGCATGCCTTCAGCCGTGGTGTCCTTGTCGAGAAGGACGGTGGTGTGCATGAGCTGTCGCCGGCGCAGGTAATGCTCACGCCCCTGCGTTACTGGCAGGCCGATGATGGAACAGCGTATCCCGTCGAGTGGCGTCTGCAGGTTCCCGGACTGGAACTGGATCTGTCGGTGCAGGCATCGCTGGATGATCAGTTGATGGATCACACCGTGCAGTACTGGGAAGGCGCCGTGGATGTATCCGGCAGTCACGCGGGGCGGGGATACCTGGAACTCAGCGGCTATGCGGGCAATCCCTGAAGATCCCGACGGGCGGCCATTACTTTGACTCAGTATTGCGAGCCCTCTGCCTTCGCATTAAAAAGCGCTGCAGCATTTCCATACAACAGCTTCGAGGCTGTCTCTTCGGGAAGTTGTTTTACCCACTGACGTATCCTTCTTGCAACCTCGCCATACTCGCGCCAGCGCGACAGGCTGAAGGTGTCGATGCCGACCATGAAACGATCGGGATGGGTGATCAGGAGCTCGTACCATGCATCACTGATTACACCGTCAGGCGCGATGCGCTCGTCGCGCACGGAGAGATCGGCTGAGAGGGCCGGGTAGCGCCGCAGGTAATTGGCTATGAGGTCGGGGCAGGGAAAGGTGCCGGCATGCGCCCAGATCACGGGCTGTTGCGGTGCAATTTCATACAGGGTGTCGATGACTGCCGGGTCTGTATGCAGCAGCAGCGGGATCCTGTATTGCCCGGCCAGTTCGATGATGCGATAGAAGACAGGGCTGTGGCGGTCTTCAGCAAAGAGGTGCAGCTCCCCGATGCCCTGCCAGCCGCCCTCTTTCAGTTGCTCCTCGATGCGTGCCGGCAGGCTGCTGTCCTGCGTCCAGTTCTCCTTGTCACCGGGGTTTTCGTAGACACCAAGCAGCGGGATGATGCGCTCAGGGGAGTAGAGCTGGAGTTGTTTGACAAGGTCTGGCGGGTTGCTCGTGACGACAGCATGGCTGACGTCGTACCTGTCCATGATCGCAATGATCTGCTCGGGCGGGTAATGCGCCGCGTCTGTTGCGTTGTAGTGCATGTGGGCATCGAACAGCTTTGCTGCCGCTGCTGCATTACAGCTGAGTAACAGGGCGAGACAACAGGAGAGGGCTTTGATCATGTTGCGTCTGGCTGATGGTCCGAAATATGACGTTATCACGAGTGGAAAAACCGGTGTCGGAGATTATTTTCGTTAGCGAAAATGATCTCAGATACCAGCCTGGTGTGGTCATTGCGAAGGAGCGAAGCGACTGTGGCGATCTCGTCTGCAGACGGCATAGAAAAACACCGGCAGAATGACCACAATGCTCTCGAGTAAATCGGTACCTGCTCTGATGATGAAATCTCTCGCTCTGCTTGTTCTTCTGTTTCTGAGTCCTCTTGCTGCCGCTGAGGAATCATGGCCATTGAAATTCAGTGCCGGCCCTGAATGGGATATCCAGTCCCAGGGAGATGGCATCGATTTCTTTTCCTTTACCCGACCGAAGGGCGAGAATATTCTCTTTACCACTTTACAAGTGGCCGACCAAAGGCGGGCCGGAGCAGATCCCAGTCTATATGAAAAGGATTGCGGACAGCTTCTCTGAAAGTATGACCTGGTTCACCTTTCCGGGTATGGCTGAAGAGAAATATGAGATCGAGAGCATTTCAGGTGAGGCCTTTTCAGGTGAAGCCGCGATCTTTGAAAATTTCGACAAGACGCTTCTTGTCATCCTTATGGTCAGTGATGGTGATGGCATCTGGCAAGGCCAGTACAGCGGATCGAAAGCGATGTGGGGCGAGGTGAAGGCGCTGCTGCAGACGATGCAGAGAGCTGGTGATTAAGGAATTCTGTGGTGTCGGAGATTGTTTTCGCTAGCGAAAATGATCTCAGATACCAGCCTGGTGTGGTCATTGCGAAAGAGCGAAGCGACTGCGGCAACCCCGTCGTTTGAGATCGCCACGTCGGCCTGCGGCCTCCTCGCGATGATGCTTTTGTGGTGATGAGATCACCATTCGGATATCGGTGTCAGAGATCATTTTTTCTTTCAGAAAAATAATCTCCGACACCTGTGTGAATGCGACAGCCGCCTGCGAGATCAGCTGAATTTGCCTGCTTTCGGATATAGTCTGTATTGATGTCTCTCTGTTGCCTGGTGTTAACTCATGCTCGATGATCCTGTACTGCTGAAAACCGCCTGCCTGATCGATGGCGAGTGGGCCGATGCCGATTCCGGTCAGACTTTTTCTGTCAGTAATCCGGCCACGGGTGAACGGATTGCGAGCGTACCGGATTGCGGCGTTGCTGAAACACGCCTTGCCATCGAGGCAGCTGCGCACGCTTTCAGTGAATGGGCTGCGAAACCGGCAAAGGAGCGCTCTGCCATCTTGCGCAGCTGGTTCGATATAATCCTCGAGAACGGCGAAGACCTGGCGCAACTCATGACAGCGGAGCAGGGCAAGCCGCTGGCAGAAGCCCGCGGCGAGATCGCCTATGGCGCCTCTTTCATCGAGTGGTTCGCCGAGGAGGCGAAGCGGGTCTATGGTGATGTCATTCCTGCGCCACTCACTGACAGGCGCTATGTCGTCATCCGCCAGCCGGTCGGGGTGGTTGCAGCAATCACGCCCTGGAATTTTCCGGTCGCGATGATCACGCGCAAATGCGCGCCGGCGCTTGCAGCCGGTTGTCCGGTCGTCATCAAACCGTCCGAACTGACGCCTCTTTGTGCGCTGGCCCTTGCGGAGCTTGCGCAGCGTGCAGGGTTTCCGCCGGGTGTTCTCAATGTCATCACGACCATGGACAGTGCTGCTGTCGGCAAGGAGCTGACGTCGAATTCTCTGGTACGCAAGCTCTCATTCACGGGTTCGACCGGGGTCGGCAAACTGCTGCTGCGCGACTGTGCAGGGACGGTCAAGAAGGTGTCGCTGGAACTCGGCGGCAATGCCCCTTTCATCGTCTTCGACGATGCCGATGTCGATTCGGCCGTCGCCGGTGCCATGGCGTCGAAGTATCGCAACTCCGGACAGACCTGCGTCTGTGCGAACCGGCTGCTCGTGCAGCAGGGGATCTATGATGAATTCGCCGAAAAACTCGCTCAGGCTGTGCGGGAGCTCAAAGTGGGTGAGGGAACCGGAGAAGGCGTCAACCAGGGCCCGCTGATCAACGAGGAGGCAGTCGGGAAAGTCGAGGACCACATCCGGGATGCCCTGGAGAAAGGGGCGCGTCTCGTGACGGGCGGGCATCGGCACCAACTCGGCGGAACATTCTTCGAGCCGACGATCCTTGCCGATGTGACACCGGCGATGCGCGTTGCCTGCGAGGAGACCTTCGGTCCCGTCGCACCGCTGTTTCGCTTCTCCACGGAAGAGGAGGCGGTTGCGCTGGCCAACGACACCGAATCCGGGCTTGCGGCCTATTTCTACAGCCGGGACATCGGGCGTATCTGGCGCGTGGCTGAGGCGCTCGAATACGGCATGGTCGGTATCAACGAGGGCATCATCTCGACCGAGGTG
>JASFFK010000209.1:0-4416 GCA_050124335.1 Chromatiales bacterium
GGTGAGCGCATTCAGTGACAGCAGGATATGCATCCACAGGAGGCTGTCGTAGCGCAGCTGGCTGCTGTCACGGTTTTCCTGTGCGCGCCTCCGGTTGACGGCTGTTGCGCCCACATCGAGGATGCGCGACGTCATATCGGCGCGCTCGAGGTTCTTGCCAAGCTGAATAAACCTGTAGGCCTGGGTTCTGCACATGACGTTTTCCACCAGCCCGGAGATCTGCTGGCAGCGCTGCACGATCTGTTCGAGAAATTCGTAGCGGAAGCGACGCGCCAGCGATTTTTCGGCCAGCTCGTGGACATAAAGATTCAGCTCGTTGAGCTCTTCCCAGAGTCCGGGTGTGATGATGTCGCGTGTCGTGCGGACATTTTCGCGGGCACTTATGACGGAGGAGATAATGGAGCCTCCGTAATCCGCGTCGACGATGAAGAAATTGATGACATCCGTCTCGTTGACTGTCTCATGCTTCTGCAGGTAGGTCTCCCTGCTTGCCGTTATGTCAAGAAGAATGCCCCACCCTGGCTCCTCACCTCTTGGCATATCAAGCACCATCTGGAAGTAGGCGTTGATCAGCCTGGCCATGTTCTCGGTTCGCTCGAGATAGCGGGCTGTCCAGTAGAGCCTTTCTGCGACGCGAGAGAGCATCAGAATGCCTCCATATCGACGATCCAGGTGTCCTTGCTTCCGCCACCCTGTGAGGAGTTCACGACCAGCGATCCCTCTCGCATGGCAACGCGCGTCAGGCCGCCGGCAGTCACTGACATCGACTCACCCTGCAGGATAAAGGGCCGCAGGTCGAGATGACGTGGCGCGAATCCATTGCCTGTGAGTGTTGGCGCGGTCGACAGCGAGAGTGTCGGCTGTGCGATGTAATTGCGCGGATTCTCCGTGATCAGTTTCGAGAAGGTTTTACGCTCCTCTTCGGTCGAATGCGGTCCCACGAGCATGCCGTAACCCCCGGATTCATTGGCGGGCTTGACGACGAGTTCATCGAGGTGATCAAGCACGTAGGCACGTTCCTCCTCGCGCTCGCACAGCCATGTCGGGACGTTCGGGAGAATCGGGTCCTGGTCGAGGTAGTAGCGAATCATCTCCGGGACATAGGCGTAGACCACCTTGTCATCTGCAACGCCACTTCCGGGGGCATTGGCGATCGCAACCTTGCCTGCGCGCCAGGCACGAATCAGGCCGGGCACACCAAGGATGGAGTCCTTCCGGAAGACTTCAGGGTCACAGAAGATATCGTCGATGCGACGGTAGATGACATCGACTTGCTGCGGGCCGAAAACGGTACGCATGTAGACGCAGTCGTCGTCTCCGACGAAGAGGTCCGAGCCTTCGACGAGTTCGGCCGCCATGCCCTGCGCCAGAAAACTGTGCTCGAAATAGGCGGAGTTGTATATGCCGGGGGTCAGGACAGCAATTTCAGGATAGTCCAGGTCACGCGGTGACAGTGACGCCAGCATCTCGAACAACTGCGAGGTGTACTCGTCAACGGGAAGAATGCTGTGATCCTCGAATAACTCCGGAAAGACGCGCTTGGTAACCTGTCGGTTCTCGATCATGTAGGAGACACCCGATGGTACGCGAAGGTTGTCCTCCAGGACGTACACTTCGCCATCTCCATCACGCACGAGATCACTGCCACAGATATTGGCCCAGACGCCATAAGGTGGTGTGACGCCTTTGCAGGGCTCGAGGAAATTGCGCGATTTCAGGATCAGATCGGCTGGAACGATTCCCTCCTTGAGAATCTCCTGTTTGTTGTACACATCGTTGATGAAGAGATTCAACGCCGTGAGACGCTGCTTGAGCCCGTCCTCAATGCGTCGCCATTCCGACAGTTCGATGATGCGCGGGATGATATCGAAAGGCCATGCCCGGTCGATATTTCCGCCTTCGGTATAGACGGTGAAGGAGATGCCCATTTCACGAATCGCAATTTCCGAAGCGACCTTGCGCGACAGTAACTCCTTGTCATCGAGTGACGAGAGATACTGCATCAGGTGTCTGGCATGTGGCCGTGGCTGGCCCTCTGAATCGATCAGCTCGTCCCAGGCACCGTTGGTCCTGTAGTCCTCCAGTGGATTAGTCATGGATGCATATACTCGTCTCTGTTATGCGAATCATAGCAATATATGTGCCAAGAGATTTCACGGAGCAGTATGCCCTGTAGATCGATTGCTGCACTTCATTTGTGATTGTAGCCCTCTTCCTGCACCTGCATGGTGCGCATTCCTGTGCTGTTCCGCTTAGCAAAGAGAGGGGGATCGGGGTCTTCAGTATTGGCATGCATCCTGCATGAAACTGGTTGTCATGGAAATCGTGGTCATGACAGACGATCAATTCTCCTCTTGGTCGTTCAACCTTGCAGTGAAAAACCAATCGCTGATGATTGAACATCACTGATCCGCCTGCATGTTTCCTTCCGGTGCATGCAGGCTTTTTTTTGAGTAGTCAGGATTGCAGGCTAGGCGGCGACGTAGGGAACGGCAAAGATGGCGATCGCGAGAATCAGCAGTGCGATAACAAGGACAATCAGCAGTCCCTTTTTGGTTGCGAGAAAGATGTCTAGTCGCATTGTGGGTCGTTCCGTTTGGGATTCATTTCAGCCGAGTTCGACCATTTCACCGCTGGTCGAGAAAACGATGCGTTCAGCGATATTGGTGACACGATCAGCGATACGTTCCATTTTGTGTGCCACGCTGATGGCATGGACACAACTCTCGATGCTGTCAGGGTCCTTGCGCATCTGGCTTATCAGGCTGTCGACCAGCACGCTTTCCTCTTCATCAACCTTGTCATCTTCAGCAGCCAGTACCCGCGCACCCTGTTCATCCGGATTTTCCAGCAAGGCATTGACCTGATCGAGCATTAGCATGCAAAGATCGATCATCAGTTGAAAATGATCCTTGCACTCTTTTTTCGGCATCGCCTGCATGTCATGTACCTTGCGGGCGATATCTGCTGCATAGTCACCAATACGTTCATATTCCTGTGCAATGTGCATGTTGGCCAGCAGGCTGCGTAAATCGTTCGCCACAGGTTGTCTCAGTGCGATTGTCACGAAACACTGTTCTTCAATCTGTGAACAAAGAGCATTGATCTGCTGATCGCCGGCAATAACCTCCGATGCCAGCTCCCTGTCATGCTCCATGAAGGCATCGCTCGAGCGCCGGAATCCCTCGCTGACCGCATGCCCCATGGAAGAAATGAGCCCCTGGATGATTTTTTCGTCTTTGCTGAGAGACTGGTGTGTCAGGACCATCAGATGCACCGCACTAGCGGTTATTATTCGTTTGTGGTGCTGATTTTAACGTAAAACGGCATAAGCGCGCAGCCTGCAGTTGATTGAGAGGCTGGCGGTCAGTGAGCAGTCGATCAACGATGCGTCATTTCTTGCAATTGATCTCTTTGCACAAGGCAACAGCTTTTTTGCGCTGGACCTGAAGAATCTTGAGTTCCTGCTCTAGCTGGTTGAGCTTTTCCTGGTCTTGCGTTTTCTCGATCTCTTTCTTCAGATACTTGCTGTGCTGTCTTAGTTTTTTCAGTAGTTTCCGTAACTTGTCGCGCTTTTCTTTCTGTTTTTCAAGATCCTGATCGAGTATCTTGCCGAGCTTTTTGAGCAATTTTTCCATTAATGGATTCCTCCGGATACCTTCTCGGACCCTGTGGTTTCATCTTCGAACATGCTTTCAATATCCCTTTCATTCAGGGAGATGACACGATCCTCTTCACGCAATATGGACTCTTTCGGCAGGAACAGGACTCCGGCCATCTCGACAAGATTGTCAGCCATGCTGATTGCATAGGCGTTGTCATTCATGAGTGATGTTGCCATTTCCGCCGTGATCAGGTGTTGACGGATTTTTTCATCGATGACACCTGTGGTCAGAACGTCATTCCTGCGGATACTGACCTTGAGATTGTCGAGCGACAGCATCACGAGATCCGGATCAGCGCTCTCTTCAATCCGGCTGATCTCATGCATCAGGGTTCCAAGCTGTGCACGGATGTTGAGGTACTGGTCCCTGATCTCGGCGTTTGGTGATGCCAGGTATCGAACCATGTTCTTCTGTAGATGCTTGACGGCCTTGACGGACTCGACGATGTCTCGACTCGCCATGCGTAACCGGTAGAGTTCTTCATTCTGCTCTGCAGATGTCCCCGTCTGGACCCGGCTGATAAAGGCATTGATCTCACTATAGAGAAACTTGATCTTGCGATCATACAGTGCATCTATGTCAATTTTATGAACCTTGTCAGGTAGTCGATTCAATTCTTCTGGAGACACATCACCACGCAGGGTATCCGGGTTGTAATTCAGCCCGTAGGCAATGACATCAAATGCGTTATCGAAGAGATGCCGAATCTCCCTGTTGATCGCCTCGATGGCCGTGTCGGGCATTTCGAGTA
>JASFFK010000210.1:0-4331 GCA_050124335.1 Chromatiales bacterium
CAATACGCGAACGGATGTTTCGCTACATGCAGAGTCTCTGACAAGGATCTTCGGCCGCGCTGGATTACACTGACACGCTTTATCAACAGGGTAAGGAACGAATATGTCTATCAGGATACTGCTGACCGGTGGCACCATCGACAAGCTCTACTCGGTTGAAGAGGGAGAGTTGAGCTTCGAGGAGAGCCATGTTGAAGAGATGCTCGACCGGGCGAATGTGACCGCAGAGATTGTCGTCGAGGAGCTGATGCTCAAGGACAGCCTGGACATCAGCGAAAACGAACGCGAACAGATTCTCCAGGCCTGCGAGGCCTGCGATGAGGAGTGCGTTCTCATCACGCACGGGACGGATACCATGGTGGAAACTGCAGAGTTGCTTGGCGAAGCCGGTATCGACAAGACCATCGTGCTGGTCGGAGCCATGATTCCCTACACGGTGCGTGACTCGGACGCTTTTTTCAACCTCGGTTTTGCGCTGTCAGCGGTGCAGCTTGCACCGGGAGGCGTCTACATCGCGATGAACGGTATGCTGTTCGACTGGGATAACGTCAGCAAGAACTTCGACGAGGGGCGTTTCGAGTGCATCGAGGACGATTCTTCGGGCTGACGGATGTCTGTGCGTGCCGGCGAATGGTTATCTTTTTCCTTCCCCGCCTGCCTTGTGTAATACCCAGTCAAGCTGGCGTGTGCCGAGCAGGCGTTTCAGCATGCCGAAGAGATAGGTCGGCACCGTCACATAGTAGCGTGGGCGCGGGTTCTTGCTTTCGAGCGCGTGGATCACCTTTGCCAGCACGGCTTCCGGTGGCAGCGTGAAAGGTGCGGCCGGTCCGTCCTTCGCGAGGCGTGCGAGCGCACCCTTGTAATTCTCGCGGTAGATGCTGTGTTCGATGTCGATGTTCTCCTTCAGGGCAAGCAGTGCATTGGCCCTGAAGCGGCTCAGGATTGGTCCGGGCTCGATGAGTGATACATGAATGCCCGAGCCGCGCAATTCGAGTCTCAGGGTATCCGAGAGTCCCTCGAGGGCAAATTTGCTGGCATTGTAAGCACCCCGAAAGGGCATGGCCGCGAAGCCGAGAACAGAGCTGTTATGCACGATCCGTCCTTCGCCGCGAGCACGCATGACCGGAATGACGAGCCGGGTGAGTTCGTGCCACCCGAAAAAATTGGCCTCGAACTGCTTGCGCAGGGTCTCCCTCGTCAGATCCTCGACAGCACCGGGCTGGCCATAGGCGCCGTTGTTGAAGAGTGCATAAAGTTCTCCATTGCTCTTCGCCATGACTTCCGAGAAGCATTTCCCGACTGAATCGCTGCTGCTGTAATCCAGGGGAAGCGCCTCGAGCCCCTTTCGGGACAGCATCTCGAGATCCTCGCCCTTGCGGGCTGTCGCGAATACGCGGTAACCACGGGCTTTGAGCCCTGTCGCAGTGACAAGGCCGATACCGCTGGAACAGCCGGTGACGAGAATATTCCTTGAGGACATGGGAAAAGTCTTGAATTTGGCGATTGTGGTACTATATCGCGATTTATTTTGTATCGTCTTATCAAGGTAGTGACTATGCCGATTTACGAGTACCGTTGTGATGAATGTGGCCATGATATGGAAGTCATGCAGAAGCTCAGCGATCCTGCTCTGTCAGACTGTCCTGCGTGCGGTAAGCCCTCCCTCAAGAAGCTGATCTCTGCGGCCGGCTTTCGTCTCAAGGGCGGTGGCTGGTATGAAACCGACTTCAAGGGCGGCAGCAAGAAGAACGTGGCCGAGAGCAGCAAGGAGCCTGCCTCTTCGGGCCATGCCTGCGGTACAGGCGGCTGTCCGAGCTGTAAATAGATCCGGTAGACACACCAGCAGCGGCACGCCGGCCATCCGGCGTGCCCTTTTTCGTTTCAGAGACTAAGTAACAATGATGCGGACTCATTACTGCGGACACCTCAATGCCGAGCATGTCGACCAGGTGGTCGAATTATGTGGCTGGGCTCATCGCCGGCGCGACCATGGTGGCGTCATCTTTATCGACCTGCGCGATCGCGAGGGTCTTGTGCAGGTCGTTTATGATCCCGATATCCCCGAGGTCTTCAATACGGCCGAGCAGATCAGGAACGAGTTCGTCCTGCGCATCAAGGGTATCGTCCGGCTGCGTCCCGAGGGGACGGCCAATCCGGACTTGCCAACCGGTCAAATCGAGGTGCTCGGCAAGGAGCTCGAGATTCTGAATCGTGCCGACACCCCTCCGATCCAGATGGACGAGGACAATGTCAGCGAGGACCTGCGCCTGCGCTACCGCTATATCGACCTGCGTCGCGACGAGATGCAGAAGCGGATGCAGCTGCGTGCACGTGTGACACGCGAGCTGCGCGCATTTCTCGACGGCAACGGCTTTCTCGATATTGAGACACCGATGCTGACGCGTGCCACACCGGAAGGCGCGCGCGATTACCTGGTGCCCAGCCGCACACACGAAGGCAAGTTCTTTGCGTTGCCGCAGTCGCCGCAGCTGTTCAAGCAGCTCCTCATGATGTCCGGCATGGATCGTTACTACCAGATCGTGCGCTGCTTTCGAGACGAGGATCTCCGCGCAGACCGCCAACCGGAGTTCACGCAGCTGGATATCGAGATGTCGTTCATCGAGGAAGACGACATCATGAGTCTCATGGAGACCATGATCCGCGAGATTTTCAGGCGTGTACTGGATGTCGAGCTGCCGGACCCCTTCCCGCGCATGACTTTCCAGGAGGCGATGCGCCGTTTCGGTTCAGACCGTCCGGACCTGCGTTGTCCGCTGGAACTCGTCGACGTCGGTGATCTCATGAAAGAGGTCGAATTCAAGGTCTTCTCCGGTCCGGCAAACGACGAGAACGGTCGTGTCGCAGCCTTGCGTCTGCCCGGTGGCGGTGAACTCACGCGCAAGGAGATCGACGACTACACGAAGTTCGTCGGCATCTACGGCGCACGCGGGCTAGCCTACATCAAGATCAATGATGTGTCGGCAGGCAGGGACGGACTGCAGTCTCCGATCCTGAAATTTCTGCCGGATGAGGCAGTCAGCGGAATTCTCGAGCGCACGGCTGCAGAGAACGGCGATCTCGTTTTCTTCGGTGCAGACAAGGCTACAATCGTCAACGAGGCACTCGGCGCACTGCGTGAAAAAGTCGGTGAGGATCGCGGCCTGACGGAAGAAGGCTGGAAGCCCTTGTGGGTCGTCGATTTCCCGATGTTCGAATATGATGACAACGAGCAGCGCTGGAGTGCGCTGCATCACCCCTTCACAGCACCGAAGACGGATCATGAGGATCAGCTGGCTGCTGATCCGGGCAAGGCCCTGTCGCGCGCCTATGACATGGTTCTTAACGGTTCCGAGATCGGCGGCGGCTCCATTCGTATCCACAAGGAGGCGATGCAACAGCAGGTTCTCGACCTGCTCGGCATCGGCGAGCAACAAGCGCAGGACAAGTTCGGCTTTCTGCTCAATGCACTGAAATACGGCTGTCCGCCACATGGCGGCCTGGCTTTCGGTCTCGACCGCCTGGTTATGCTCATGAGCGGTGCCGGATCGATCCGCGATGTCATGGCTTTCCCGAAGACACAGACGGCCAGCTGCCTCCTGACCTCGGCCCCGTCAGAGGTGTCTCCGGCCCAGCTTCGGGAACTGCATATCAGGTTGCGCCAGATTCCGGCCGAAGAGACGCCACCGGAAGCCGGCATGGAGGAGTGAGCGGCCAGTCGCTCTGCAGCCATGAAAAAGCCCCGGGAACACCGGGGCTTTTTTGTGCTGTCAGGAAGCGGGATCAGATCTCGCTCCAGCTTGAGGTCCGGCGCCGCTTGAACCGGAGGTAGGGCAGAAGCCAGCCGAGCAGGATACTGCCGAGAACAACCGCTGCGCCGATCAGGAACCAGCGCTGATTGCGGTTGTTGGCAAGCTCTCGGTTGGTGTGCTGGAGTTCAGCAGTCTCCTGCTTGAGTTTGACGACCTGCTTGCGCAGTTCGCTGCGCTCGTTGGAAATATTGATCGCGTTTGCTGCCGTCTGGCGTATTCCCGCGAGCTCCTGGGTTATGCTGTTCTTGTCATTCAGGAGTTTCTGGTGCTCCTTCTGGAGCTTGGCATAGTCCTCCTGCAGCTGGCTCAGGCGCGAACGTATCTGCTCGGGCTCGGCCTGCAGTTCCTGGATCCTGGCCGTGAGAGATGCAACCTGCTCGCGTGCGCTCGGCTCATCCATCAGGAAGCGGCTGAGTACAAAGCCGGTCTTGCCGTTTGAAGCACGGACTTTCGAGTATCCGCTCTTGCGGTCGACACTGAGAATCTCGACAGGAGTGCCGCTCTTCAGCATGCTGATGATGC
>JASFFK010000211.1:0-4320 GCA_050124335.1 Chromatiales bacterium
GCTGCAGATGCTTCTGCCCCTCTTCCGGGTCTGAAGGGAACTCCCCTCCGAGGTAGACGAAAATAAATTGCGGCATGCGAACCGGTCTCCGTGATGATGAAAGGTATCGGGATTCTAAAGGATATTGCCTGACGGCACAGGCCGGATGGTCACTGCGGAAGAGCCTGTGCAGTCGCCGGTCCCCCGCGCCGGGATGGCCGGGAACCCGGAAACTGCGGGATCATCAGCCAAAGAGCTTCTTCAATGCCACGTGAACGAATTCATTGGTGTAGGAGTTTTCGCCGCAATGAATCAGGGCCTCCTCATCCTCGCGGAATGTCAGGTAGGGCCTGACCTCGAAACCTTCAGACTCGATGGCTGCCATGTCATCGAGGGCACTCGCGATGCTGAAGGTGATCTTGGCGACATAGTCCTCCAGCTTCTCTCCTTCGAGGCCTGCCTCTGTCAGCTTGACCTTGATTCGTTGCGCGATATCGTCAATGAGTATCGCCTGGCATTTTTCGAACTGTTCGACATCAAATTTTAATTGCATCATCTGCTCCATCATGGCCGATTGCAGCGGCCTGGACTGAATTATGCTCGATCAGCTTGTCTGGAAGGCTGCGGTCCGGACGGGTTTTTCACCCGGGAACCGCACGCATCGACAGTCATCGGGGATCAGGGCGCGAATTGCCGTGAACCGGTCGTGCTGCCTGCCCTAATCGGGCTCGAAATTATACAGCTTTTTGTCGGGGATGACGCCCCGTACCCCGCCCTTCGGATTTTCCACGTCTCCCTTGTAGCGCGGGATCACGTGGATATGCAGGTGATGGATGGACTGGCCTGCGGCAGTCCCGACATTGATACCGATGTTGTAACCATCGGGATGATACTTCTCGTCGCAGACCTGCTTGCCCTTTGCAACCAGTCCCCAGAGGTCCACCAGCTCTTCGTCATTGATATCGAAATAACTCGCAAAATGACGATACGGGATGACCAGGAAATGACCTTCACTGGCGGGATGGCGATCCCAGGCAGCGAACCCATACTCACTCTCCGCAATCATGCGCCTGCCCGGCTTGCTCACGCAAAAGCGGCACTCTTCATCGACCGTCATCGTTTTTCCTGTCTACTCATCTGGTTGAAACTCCTGCAACTACTTTCCGGCGATCTCCGGACACTCTTCCAAGCCGGTGACAACAGCCCGCGCACCCGAAGCGGGTCGCGCAATGCCTTGCTCTCACGGGAGTCCAGGTCGCCCGGGGTGCGCTATTCTACCTCTTTCCAGCGGGGGATCACAAAGCGGGCCTTGGGCGCGGGAATGCGGGACCGGAGATGCCTCTCACAGGTAAGTAATACCGTCCCGACGCCGCAACCGGTCGTCCTGCTCGCCATGGGAGGCCCTGAGCCGGGCTTCCACGAGAATGGCGCTCATCAGCTTGTCGTCGGCATATTCCGGGTAGAGCGAGTGGAACCGGAACACCTCCATGGCATAGGGCTTCGCCGCCTGTTCGAGCCGTTTGCGTTCATCATGCTCGAGGCCATGCAGCATCAGCAGGCGCGTGGATTGCCGCCTCAGATAGCGCTGGCAGATCTCGTGATCCGCCTCGTTCCCCCAGTCTTCCCTGATCATGAGCGGGGGAAATTCATCGGGTTCACCGGGACGTCGCTGAAACCAGCGGGCATGAGGCTTTTTACCGGCACGCTCGGCGACGAGTTGTTCCAGTCGATAGTTCACGGGCGTATCCGAACGCTCCTTCTCCTCGGAGGTCAGTTCGATCCGCATGACGGCCGAGGGCAACGCAGTCCACTCCGGGTGGGATGGAAATCGGCCCATCTGCACTCCTTCCGTGCAGCTGAATATCAGCGCCAGCGGCGAATCATCGACCGGGTCGAGCAGCCAGTATTCGAATTTGTCCGCTGCCGGAAACGGGAGAGATGCTGACTCGAGAAAGCGCGTCAGCTCCAGGATCCTCTCATCGATCTCCTCGCCATCCTGTGCCGCCTTTGCCTCGAGCTCGCCGAGATCGCAATGACTGACCCAGGCGACCCTGATGAAATTCGTTTCATGACGACGGAACTGGATCTCCCAGGTTTCCATGTCCATGGTGAGGGCGCGCGCGTGTTCCGATTCGACAATCTGAACCTGTCCGGAATACGGGGGCAGGAGACGTTGGGACCAGGCTTTAATCATGGGCTTCAGGGTATCACCGGATCATCAAGGAATAAGGGGGAAGAAAAAGGGGTCAGTACCCTTTCAGACTCTTTCAACGTACATCTGCGCTGCGAGCCCGGACAAACGTACCGCTCCTCTTCCACTGCACTACTCCGACTCGATTGCACGCGCGCATGAAAAGTCTTTTGATTTGAATGCCATTATTATCGGCTTTCGTTGCGCTGCTGCAAATTTAACCAAAAATCAGCACTATTCCCACATACGATTGCCGGCATCATTACCGTGTCTACCAAACATGGTAACGAGAAAAGCCATGAAGGCACAGACACTAACTGAACAGAATCGGTATACGCGCTTACCGGAGACAGCCTCCCATTTACGTATAATGCAGGATCTGATCCCGTTTATTGACTGACTATTGAATTGCTATGACCACACTGGCTTTTGAAATAGATGCCATCTCCCAAATGACGCTAGAGGTCATGCAGGCAGTGCTTACAGAGAATGAAATAAAACAGAAACTCAACGAAGACGGGCTGGGCCCGGTTGCGTTGGCATCCGCCTTGTCCGATTTTTACCAGATTTCATCGATCATGGAGAGTGGCAACGGTGTGATGGATACCGATCAGGTCGCCGAGTTTGCAGATTATGGCCTGGACCTGCTTGACCGGCTCGCCTGGCAGCTCCGGTTGATGGAAATCATGGATCAACGCGACCGGATGGCGCACATATACGTTTCTCTGGCAGTTTGGCTCGTGCGTCGCGAAGCTGTTCTGGAGAATCTTGAAGGGATAGCGGATGGTTTTGCGTGGATCGTCAACAGTTTGAACGATACAAGCGATCTCCGCGAAATGTGTCAACTCATCGAGGAGGTGGCAAAGGCGGCTTCTGAGAAACAACAGCTGGACGAAGACAGAAGCAATCCATGGCGGCCATGGCGCGTACTCAACCTCAATGCAGGCATCGCGGCAACCCGTTCACGCGACCCTCAACTGATGGAACGCGTATTCGATAACCTGGGCCGCCGCCTGCCTTACGACATGCCCGGCTTCCTTGCAGATGGGAAAAGGCAGATGATGACGCAGGATGTACCCGAGGCTGTGCAGCAAGTCATGAACAGGTATGCGGACAAATGGCCGGCCAGACCGGCTCACTAGAAAACGGAGAACCGTCTGCACTGTAAAAAGGGGCAGCGCCCCTTAACGTCTGAAAAACTTTCGCGATTCGGACAAGGGCACTGTCATCCAATGCCGTTATTCTGTATTTTTCAGACCCAGCAACTTGTCCAGTTCCCCGTCAGCGTCCAGCGCCATGAGCTCTTCTTCACCACCGACATGCATATCATTGATGAAGATCTGGGGGTAATACTTCAGCCCGGTGCGTCGAATCATTTCGTCCTTTTCCAGAGGCATCAGGTCAATCAGGTAATCAATGTATTCCACATGCTTGCGATCGAGCAACTCCCGCACGTCAACGCATTTCTTGCAGTTGCTCGTACCATAAATTTCGACTTTTACAGCCATAGCGATCGATTTTCCCTGAATCCGGCTGGTGGATGATCTACACGCATCTCTGGTTACCTGTCGTTGTCCTTGTGGCTAGTCTTCATTGTCCCCGGACAACAGGAAGTTGATATAAGGCGCGTAGGTAATGACCTGGCCTTGCACAAAACCAAGCGCATTGAACGCATCGGCGACATTCACCAGGCATTGAACATCATCAGGTTTCGCCTTGAGTTCCACGAGTGCCGTTAGCAATGGTTCGATCTCAGCCGGATCGACGTAGGTTTGCAGCATGTCGATGGATTCACTCACCCGCTCCGCGTTGACGGCAACGCCCTTCTCCCTGACGCGAAGACGACCAAAATCCTCTTCAGAGATACGTTGCCGCAAGGTACTGACAAACGCATCGAAGCTCTCCTTGTCCGGCTTGTTGAGGAACAACTCAACCAGCGGCTCCCTGTTCACCTGACTGACAAACGCAAGCATCGATCCGGAAACGACAGGCTCGGAATCCAGGACACTCAAAACGACGCTCAACGACTCTTTTTTCAGCGGTGACTGGATGCTGTATTCGAGCTCATCCCCGACAAGCCTGAATTCCCTGGTCCCCTTGAATGGATGTTTCTGGAAGAGTGTTGCGGTCATAAGTTTCCCATTGTTCGA
>JASFFK010000212.1:0-4309 GCA_050124335.1 Chromatiales bacterium
GCTGCGGTCGATAACCTGTGGAGTATGCACTTCCTGGTATCCGTGATCACGCAGCTTGTCGCGGATGTACTCCTGAACGGCGAGGTAGATACTCCAGCCCCTGTCGTGCCAGAAGACCATGCCGGGCGCCTCTTCCTGGGTATGAAACAGCTCGAGCGCCTTGCCGATCTTGCGATGGTCGCGCTTCTCGGCCTCCTCGAGGCGATGCAGGTAGGCATTGAGCTCTTTCTTGTCACGCCAGGCCGTACCGTAGACGCGCTGCAGCATTTCGTTGTCGGAATCGCCACGCCAGTAGGCGCCGGCCACCTTCATGAGCTTGAAGCCCTTCCCGAGCTTGCCGGTCGATGGAAGATGCGGGCCACGGCAGACATCGAACCACTCACCCTGGCGATAGACCGAGACCTCCTCGCCTTCCGGGATGATGTCATTGATGATCTCGACCTTGTACTCCTCGCCGAGATCACCAAACACCCTCTTCGCCTCCTCGCGTTCCCAGACCTCGCGAACGATCGGCAGGTCGCGTTTCACGATTTCGTGCATGCGCTTCTCGATCTTCTCGAGATCCTCGGGGGTGAAGGGTTCCTCGCGTGCGAAGTCGTAATAGAAGCCGTTCTCGATGGCCGGCCCGATCGTGACCTGGGTCCCGGGATAGAGCTCCTGTACAGCCTGGGCCATGACGTGGGCCGCATCGTGGCGCATCAGTTCGAGCGCTTCCTCGTCACGGCTGGTGACGATGGCAACCTCGGCATCCTGATCGATGACATGAGAGGCGTCGACAAGCTTGCCGTCAACCTTGCCGGCCAGGGTCGCCTTTGCAAGACCTGGACCGATATCGAAGGCGATCTCTGCGACCGAAACCGGTCGATCGAAACTGCGTGAGGAACCGTCGGGAAGAGTAATCTGAGGCATTCTGGTGAGCTCCAGTGGTGACCCATACGAGAGGTCACATGAAAAGAGGACTATTCTAATGTCTGATGCCCGGCAACTCAACGGCCGGGATGGACAGGATTTTCCGCCACTGTCCAGGCAGACCGCTCTGGCCCGAGCACATCCTATAGATAATTATCAATAGGATGAATCGAAACTATCTGCTTTCAACCATTGCCGGTTATCATTATAAATACACCACCTCCAGTAACCAGTAAGCAGCCGCATGCCTGTCTTCAACGAGATCCGGTTCAACAACCTGCGTGGCGACCTCTTTGGCGGCGTCACGGCAGCCGTGATCGCGTTGCCGATGGCGCTCGCCTTCGGTGTTGCTTCCGGTGCCGGCCCGGCTGCCGGTCTCTACGGCGCTGTGCTTGTAGGCCTGTTTGCCGCGCTTTTCGGATCGACACCGACCCTGATTTCAGAACCCACAGGCCCGATGACCGTGGTCATGACGGCCGTGATCGCCAACCTGGTGGCAGCCAACCCGGAGAACGGACTGGAGATGGCCTTCACTGTCGTCATGATGGCCGGCCTCTTCCAGATGCTGTTTGGCGCCCTGAAGCTCGGCAACTACGTCACCCTGATGCCCTACAACGTCGTCTCGGGTTTCATGACAGGCATCGGCATCATTCTGATCGTTTTACAGCTGGGTCCCTTCCTTGGCCAGGCAACACCCCCCGGGGGCGTGATCGGGACGTTCAGTTCCCTGCAGGAACTTTTCGGCAACATCCAGCCGATCGAGACAGGCCTGGCGCTGATGACATTCGTCCTGCTGATGTTCTTTCCGAACAGGTTCCGCCGCTACATCCCGCCGCAACTGCTGGCGCTGGTCATCGGCACCGTGATCTCCCTCTACTTCCTGACAGAGGTCGATATCCGCCGCATCGGCCCCATTCCGACAGGCTTGCCCGAACTGCAGCTTCCGACATTCACGACCGACCAGATGCTCGTCATGGTTTTCGATGCTGCTGTTCTGGCGGTACTCGGCAGCATCGATGCCCTGCTGACCTCCGTCATTGCTGAAAACCTGACGCGCAAGGAGAGCAATGCCGACAAGGAACTCTTTGGCCAGGGCATCGGCAACCTCGCATCCGGCCTCTTCGGCGGTATCCCCGGCGCCGGCGCCACCATGGGCACAGTCGTCAACATCCAGACAGGCGGGCGCTCCGCGCTCTCTGGCCTGACGCGCGCCCTGCTGCTGCTCATCGTTGTCATGTGGGCCGCCGACCTGACGGCCGAAATCCCGCTGGCCGTGCTGGCCGGCATCGCCATGAAGGTTGGTGTCGACATCATCGACTGGTCATTTCTGAAACGCGCTCACAGGGTCTCCTGGAAAACGACGGCCATCATGTACGGCGTGATCGCCCTCACCGTCTTCGTCGATCTCATCGCCGCTGTTGCCATCGGTGTCTTTATCGCGAACCTGCTGACCATCGAACGCATGGCGAAACTGCAGAGCGACTCTGTCAAAACATTCCAGCACGGTCGAAATGCCGATCTGAACTGGGACGAGCAGACCCTCTTACAGCGAGCAAATGGCAAGATCCTGGTCCTGTCGCTCGGCGGCCCGCTCTTTTTCGGCATGGCCAAAACCATCTCCCGTCAATATGCCGTACTCGAAGGCCACGAGGTCCTCATCGTGGATCTCACGGAGGTACCCTCGCTGGGCGTTTCCTCATCGCTATCTATCGAGAAACTGATCCTCGAGGACAAGCAGCAACAACGCCCTGTTTTCATCGTCGGCATGACAGACGAGGTGCGCAAACGTCTCGGCAAACTCGGACTGCTTGACCAGATCGAAGAAGAACATATACTGGCGACGCGCCAGGAAGCCCTGGAAAAAGCATTCACCCTGGTGGACGCCGCAGAAGACAACGCAGAAGAAGGCAAACACGCCTCTTCCGAGGCTGCGCAAACGCAGTCCTGATCAGCGAGCAACAGCATTCATGCATCGACAGACGCCCCGACAAACTGATACGTGCTGCATGCCGGCAACGCGGCCTGTGCACATGCCGCCGCTGGCTTTCGCACCGGGGGCTGGTTGCCGATGATTTCGCTGAGAACCTACGTCTACATCGACTCGCTCCAGCCGCAGCTTGCTGCATACATGGCGACCGTGTCACAGGGCTTTCTCCCGGTTCCCGGGGATGCCTGCCTGTGGATCGAGGTTTCACCGGGCATGGCCGTCCACAGGCTCACCGACCGGGCGCTCAAGGCAACCCGCGTTCACCTCGCCCAGCAGGTGGTCGAGCGCGCCTATGGCTCCATGGTCATCCACCAGCGCGACCAGAGCGACGTGATCGAGGCCGGCCGCATATTGCTCGACAGCATGGGGGCGCGGGTCTCTGACCGGGAGCCTCCGCGCATTGCCTGGCAGGAAATCATTCGCGGCATGACACCCGATCACACGGTATTGATCAACCGGCAGGATCGCAGGGGCTCCATGATCCTTCCCGGCCAGAGCATGTTCATCCTCGAGACCGAACCCGCCGGCTACATCACCTATGCAGCCAACCAGGCAGAGAAGGCAGCCAACATCACGCTGATCGATGTACGCGCCGTTGGTGCATTCGGGCGACTGACCCTGGCAGGCAGCGAAGCCGATATCGACGAGGCCGCGGCGGCGGCACTTGCTGCGATCAACGCACCATCCGGAACATAACAGGCAGTTTCAGGCATGCACCGCAGCGAACTCCTTGCACTCCTTGACCGGCACAGCACCCGCTTCAATGTTGAGTCCGGCTATATCAGCCGCACGCGTGCTTTCCTTGAACGCCATCCCGACTGTTTCAACCGGGAACTTCATGAAGGACACGTGACCGGCTCGGCCTGGGTTGTCAATCCGGCGCGTGACAAGGCCCTGCTGATGCACCATCGCAAGCATGACCAGTGGTTTCAGCCGGGCGGGCATGCAGACGGTGACGCAGACATTCTGCGCGTTGCGCTGCGTGAGACGCACGAGGAGACGGGCATCCCGGCGGAAGCGATTCGCCTGGTGGATGGCAGCATCTTCGATGTCGATATCCACACGATCCCGCCCATGCATGGTGACCCGCGCCACATCCATTTCGATATCCGTTTCCTGGTCGAGATCGACGACAGCCTGCCCGTGCCGGGGAACGATGAATCCCACGACGTGATCTGGGTGCCGCTGTACCATGTATCACGTTACAACAACAATCTCTCAACCTGGCGCATGGTCGAAAAAACGAGACAAATGCGACTGCATCAACACTGAGGCGATGCAGGCAACAAGCTCCTGACGCTCATCAGGCGCTTTTCTTTTTCGGACCTTTTTTCTTGCGGGGTGCCCTGGCGGCAGGTTTTGTCTTGTTGAGATCATCGGCCAGTTCAGGCCACTGATCGAGCAGGCGGGCAC
>JASFFK010000213.1:0-4302 GCA_050124335.1 Chromatiales bacterium
CTTTCTTCTCACCGGTCTCCTGCTCGGCCTTCTGGATGGCCTCGCCAACGAACTCGAAACGATCGCGCCAGCGCATGAACGGCTGGGAGTTGACGTTCTCGTCGTCCTTGGTCATGTCAAGGCCGCCGCGCAGACATTCGTAAACGGCACGGCCGTAGTTCTTGGCAGAGAGGCCAAGCTTCGGCTTGATGGTAGCGCCAAGCATCGGACGGCCGTACTTGTTCAGGCGGTCACGCTCGAGCGCGATACCTGCAGGCGGTCCGCCACAGGTCTTGATGTAGGCGATCGGGAAGCGGATGTCTTCGAGACGCAGGTGGCGCAGGGCCTTGAAGCCGAAGACGTTACCGACCAGCGAGGTCAGAACGTTGACGACGGAACCCTCTTCGAAGAGATCGATCGGGTATGCGATGAAGGCATAGAAGGACTCGGAGTCACCGGGAACGTCTTCGATACGGTAGCAACGACCCTTGTAGTACTCCATGTCGGTCAGCAGCTCGGACCATACGGTAGACCAGGTGCCGGTGGAAGATTCAGCTGCAACAGCGGCCGCAACCTCTTCTTTCGGGACGCCGGGCTGACCGGTGCATTTAAAACATGCGAGCAAGTCGGTATCCAGCGGAACATAGTCCGGGGTCCAGTACATGTCGCGGTATTCTTTTACGCCTGCATCATATGCTTTGGCCATGTTCTACTCCTGTGCGTTGAGTTTCAGCGATTCGGTGAGAGTCCGTTAATGGGGACGAAGCTTAAAAACAGAGGGTGGTGCGATTCCAATAAATGTTATCTTCGATTTACATAGATTATTATCTATGCTTCATCAGAACACCGTATTTCCTCCTCTCTTTTCTGTAAGTTGAGGAGAGCCGCATAGCCCCGCACGGGATATCCGGTTCACCTGCCACCCATCAGATTGAGACAGCGGTATTCAGACAACCACCACCATCTCAATGTAAGTTTTTCGCTCAGGCTGCAGCTGCCCGCTGGATCGCGGTTCAGGCAAATGCAACACCGATGCCTTGACGGAGATATCCGCCTCGGCAACCGGGCCGGTGTTCGCAACTTCGACAGTCTGGTGAGCACCGGCAAGCGCAACCGGCAGTATGTTACCCCAATCCGGCACATGCGGGGCAACAATGAAGTCCCGTTGCCCGGCTCCTTGATCTGGGTCAACTCAGGGCGTGATGATAATCACCGGACCGGAGCATCGATGAGCTTGCTCATGCTGTGCTGGGCGAAACCGGTCCCGACTTCAGCGTACATATTGAAAGTGGAATCGACACCGGCCTTCTGCAGCAACTCCTCTTCGTCGGCATACTTGGTTACAGCGGCGATACTGCCCTTGAAGCCCCACTCGCGTATCGCCCGGGCCGCATTGATATTGGCTTCGTGATTCGGCATGCACAGCATGACAAGTTCCAGCGCATGGTTGTGACGATCCACACGCTGCCAGAAGTCCGGATTTCCGGCATCGCCCTGGATGATCTCGCGCCCCCTGGCACGATTGAGTGTCATCTTCTCCTCGTCGTAATCCACGCCGACGACCTCGCCCTTGAAAAGAGTCTGGAGATGTTCATAGGCTCCTGCTCCGACACGGCCCATGCCACAGACAAGCGCACGGTGGTTCCCGAATCGTATGAGATCGTCACCGGGCAGTCGCTGTCTGTGCTCGAACTTGTGCAACAGATCGTGATAGCGCTTGAAGATCTGGCTGTTATAGACATTCAATGGAGACGCAATGATAAAAGAGATCACCACGGCGATTGCCATCACTGCCAGCCACTCCTCGGGCAGCCAGCCATTCGCAACCGCGATCGCAGCCACGATGAGACCGAACTCACTGAAGTTGGCCAGGGAGAGCGAGGAAAACGTGGCTGTTCTGGCCCGCAGGTTGAATCGCGTGAACAGAACAAAAAAGAGCAGCATCTTGACGGGTACGAGCAGCATCAGCAACAGCGCAACCAGCGTCGTTTCGAGCGTCGGGAGCGCTGCCATGCCAATGCTCAGGAAAAAACCGACCAGGAACAGATCCTTGAGACTGAGAAGTGACTTGGCCAGCTCGGCTGCCTTGGGATGATGCGCAAGCAGGATGCCGAAGAAAAGCGCACCGAGATCCCCCTTCAGACTCACAAACTCAAAGAGAGCCGACCCTCCAAGCGCGAGCACCAGACCGTAGAGTATCAACAGCTCGCCATGGCCCGCGCGTTTCAACAACATGACGAGCAGTGGCTTGGAAAGGATCAGGGCGACAATGATGGCGGCCGCCCATGGTGAGGGGACCTTTGCCGTGGATGCAGCGAGAAAGACCACCGCGGCGATATCCTGCACGATCAGCACGCCGATCGCGACACGACCGTAGTGAGAACCCATGCCGCCCTTCTCCTCGAAGACCTTCACGGCAAACACCGTGCTGGAGAAGGAAAAGGCAAAGCCGAGAAGCAATGCTGTCGGTGCTGATAGCCCGCCGATCAGAGGGATCGCCGTACCTGAAAGCAGCAGGAGCAAAGCGGCGCTGCCAATGGTGATAGCACCCATGTGGGCCGTCGCAACACCCCAGACCTCTGCGCGCAGCAATTGGCGAATATTGAGCTTCAGACCGATGGTGAAGAGCAAGAGCGTCACCCCGAGATCCGCCATCTCGTTGAGAAAATCACCGCCAGAGGCCCCGAGCATGTTGAGCAGGAAGCCGGCGATCAGGAATCCGACCAGCGGGGGCAACCCTATCTGCCAGACGATGAAACCGAGCAGGTAAGCCACGGCGATCCAGATCGGATCACGGTAATCAATCGATGCAAAGAGGGTCGCCAGTGTCTCCATGGATCTTCGAGGAACAGGTGTGGTTTTGAACGAGGGACAATGATACAGAGATCACAGCTCTGATGCCTGTCACAGCAACTCCAGGACATGCAGGACCCAGAGCAGGTTGCCGATGAGCACCGCGGCAGGCAGCATGATCGCAAGATTGGCCGAACCGGTCAAAATGACACGACCGTCACTGTGAATCCTCGGGGAACCCGGCAGGTCATCGAGAAGAAGCGCGTCCCCCGGATCATCCGGATTGTAGACGAGGGGTTCGAAAACCTCCGGCTTGCGGCCTGCTCCTGAGTCACCTGAAAATCGATCATGCAGGTGGCTTCTTCCACTGACCTGCCAGGTCCGGTCGTTGTGATCCTCGAACTCAAACAGATAGCTGTAGACAGTTCTGTTGTTGATGCGTGTCGATGTGGGCTCACGCCTGACAAATCTTCCGTCAGTCCGGCTTCCGCTCTTCAGCAGGCGAATCCCCTTCAACCCCTTGCGCAAGCCGGTGATGATGAACCCGGCGCCGACAAGCGGAAAGATCAGAGTGAACAGAAACGGCCAGCCTCCTAGACCGAGGCTCATGCCGGCAATGCGTGAATGACCGGGATCATCGCCAGCATATTCGATCGTTGCTGCATCAGCCTCCCTGTAGCGTGCGGAATAGCCGTCAGATGTCCCACTGTATCTGCGCCCCTCGGCTTCGAAGACGTAGAGATACTCGTATACCCGGCTGTCGTTGATCTCGAGCCTGGTCTGTCGAACATCCGTGATCTGGCCCGTTGCGGTCTGCAGATCACCACTGAAAAATGCCAGGTCGTGCAGATAGGCGGTGCCTCCAAACATCCAGACGAACAGCATGCCGAAACCTAAGAAGAACCAGCCAAAGAGGTTGGCAAACCCGGTCAGGAGCAGTCCCAGCCGTGTCGTGAACGAAACATGGCGAACCTCACGCAACTGGTAAAGCTGCCAGCGCTTTGGCCCCTGCTGTCTGGATCTCGAGAACATGGTGGCAATGCCCGATGGTCGTTTTTGCACATCATAATGCCGACGGCCAGCGGCCACCATGCACGATGATGGTGTTTTTGCAGGCCGGAAACGCATCAATCTGGAGCCAGACAGGATGAGGGTGTTTCACGAAGCCTTCTCCAAGCGACTGAAACGAATAGAATCAATGACTTCAGATTCGCGCTGGCCCGCTATTTGCATCCTTTTCCACAATGATCAAACACGACATTGTTCATCAAGACGGCATCATTCTGGTCTAGACTTGATCGAAAAGACCCTCTCAAAGAGTGACCTCCTCTTTGCCGAATCAACGAGGAGAAAAATGGCTGGCCTGGAAACACATTATTCCTGCGGCACCGATGCTCTGGTGCTGCAACTCGAAAATGATGTCGACTCCTTCAGGAGAGGCAGACTCCGCCTCGAAGACCTCAAAAGGATTGCGGCAGCAAAAACATGCGTCCTTGAAACGTCACTCCGCTCGGCATCGGATTACAGACA
>JASFFK010000214.1:0-4265 GCA_050124335.1 Chromatiales bacterium
TGACAGGAACAAGATGCCGCTGGAGAATCGGGAGGGCAAAGCCGCGCCAGCCGATTTCCTCAACCGGCCCGAGAATCAGCATGAATCCAATCGCTGGCATGAGTGCACTGAAGGGCTCAGTGAACAGCGGTGCTGAGAGTGCATTCCCTTTCAGCGCCGCACCTGTAAAAGAAATCACAGGAAAGCCGATCAGCAAAAAGCCATACCACCAGGGTGAAGCCCGCCACAGGAAGAGTCGTGACAGGAACTTTCCGATCCCGGCAAGACCCGCGCTTCGCCCCACGAGTATCAGGGCGGCAATGGCAGGCGCGTAAACCGCAAGAATGAAAAGCGGATGGCTTCCGCTGAGTTCACCAAAGGTACGAACAACCCAGTCTGTCGCAAACACGAAGAGCGCAAACAGCGACCACGCCAGTCCAAAGACAATCAACAGAAATTGCACCAGCTGGCCTGACCCGATCTGCCTGGCAGAACTACGTTCTGAAGTCATCATCACTCTTCCTGTTACTCCAGGTATATTTGGGGTCAGAGTAAAAATTCATTATTTCTTGATAATTCTTATAGTTGCAAAATCTGAATTTTTACTCTGACCCCAATATTTCAATTTTCAAAGAAAGACTCAGCTTGATCAAAACCCTGGTCAGTCCCGGTTTTTTCCGGCTCGTCGGTCTGCAACCTCCAGATGTTGCTGCCTGATTTAATGAGATTTCTGCGCTCTGCAGCCTGCTTTCCCTCGTTCAAAAGCTGTTTCAGGTCGTCACCTACCTCTTTGCTGTAGATATGGTAGAGATGCCCCGTCGGGCTGTCAGCCGGCAGGTCGCTGAGGTCAATGACTTCTACGCCAGCGAGTTTCGACACATCGTTCCCGGCTTCGCCGAGCCTCGGATAACCATGCAATTGTGCCGAAATCGCCAGTGGCCTGTCCGTGCTCGTGACATAGACCGTTATGTTCTGCGCAATTGACGCGATGCGCGGCAGGATCCGTTCGAAAATCGCAAAATCGATGTCTGCTGCAAGCAGGACGATCTCGCCCAGCCGGATCTCAGGGTGCCTGTTCGCCACTTCATAGAGGGCGAGAACCACGCCTCGCGCACCGAGACTGTGTCCCACGACGTCGATGACTCCGCCACCGAAACGGCGTTCCATCTCGATGATCGTCTCGGCCAGGTCTGGCACGCTCCAGTAGAGGTCCGCTTCATCATGGGTATAGAATGCAACGGCTCCATCTGACGGCCAGCTGAACCACAATAAGCGCCCGGCAAGATCAGCATTCTGCTGAAGCAGAACAGCGCGCCGGCAGCCTTTCTCGAAACTGATGTAATAGCCGTGGACATAGACCAGTGGCGCGCCCGAAGTGGCAGCAGGCTGAAACGCATCGAGCACCGAGTTGCTGTCCTTTTCCCTGACCTGATCCACACGGAGGAATTCATCCCGAATGAATGACGGGGCCGAATCGGCAAGGGGTGACAGAATATTGAGGTTGAGTTCCCGGACCCTGCACCAACCGGCCTTGAGATCGCTCCGCTCACTTCCATAGAGGTCTCCGGGATCGTCGGAATCTGTACGGTCACGGAGCGTGAAAAACGGCACTTCCCAGTCCCGCACTTGGGTTTGCGCGGCCGACGGAACTGGAAGCGCAGACATCAATACACCTGGCAAGAGGCTGGCGCAGATAACACGCGCAAGATTGAAAGCGGATAATCGCATTGTTCTGAAACACTCTGGCTTTCAATAATACTAGCGAAATTTCAAGTCGATGCCAGCTCAATGAGATGCTTGGCCAGAATATTCAGGATCAGAGTAAAAATACATTATTCGCCATCTAAACAGATAGTTAATAAATCGTAATCTTTACTCTGACCCCGATTTCTTATGACCCTCGACGGCCTTACCGGAACGTTTCGCAGCGTCCCTGACGGTGGTTGACACAGGAGACGGAATGCCGGCCGACAAGCTGGATCAACCGGCTGATGGAATCCGGTTCATCGGGTGAAACCAGAAGATGGACATGAGTCGTCATCAGCACACAGGTGTGAATCACGCAGCCATTTCGGCCGCAACCCTCTTTGAACCACGGGAGATATGGCTGATAATCTTCTTCGGAGAAAAAGACGGCCTGAAGACTGTTTTCGCGCCGGACCGCGTGCGCGGGAACGCCCGGAAGACAGAAACGTGGTTTATCCGGCATTTCAACACCCTTTTTGTAGAAGTCATTTCCGGAAACCAACCAGAATATTCAGCGGGATGCTTTTATGGGTACTGACCCCTTAAAGATGATGGAGGTGTGGGATCTGCCGCTACGCCTGTTTCACTGGTTACTCGCCGGCCTGGTGGTCGCCGCCTATGTGACCGTCGAGTTGGGCGGCAACTTCATGGAATGGCATGGCCGTATCGGGCTGGCGATCATGGGGCTTCTGGTCTTCAGGCTGGCCTGGGGTGTTGTCGGATCGACCCACGCGCGTTTTGCGAGCTTTCTGCCAACCCCGCGGCGTCTGGGCAACTACCTGCGTGGAGAGTGGTGCGACCATGGACACAATCCGCTGGGCGCCCTCTCGGTCATCGCCATGCTGGCCCTTTTGCTGTGGCAGGCTGTCTCGGGGCTTTTCGGAAATGACGATATCGCATTCAACGGCTATCTCTACAGTCTGGTCTCCGGGGATACCTCAGACTGGATGACAGGCTGGCACAAGCGCGGTTACTGGGTCATTATCGCTCTGGTCGTGCTGCATCTTGCGGCAATTGCGTTTTACCGCCGGATTAAAAAGGTCGATTTGATCACCCCGATGATTACCGGCAAGAAACAGGTCGCCGATCCGGAGGTGCAGGTACCACGCGGGGGCGGCTGGCTCGCGTTCGCCCTGGCATCGGCGCTTGCGATTGCCATCACCTGGACGATTGGGAGCGGCATCCTGCTGCCTGAACCGGAGCCGATACCACCTTCGCAGCAATTCAGTTGGTAAGGGGCCGTCCGTAGAGCAGAGACGCTCTACGGACTGTGTCACTGAAGTCGAAAGAATCCTTGTCAGGGACTGAAACTCTTAATTCAGTCGTCATCTTCCATGCGAAACTCGTCGTGACAGGCCTTACAGGTCCTGCCTGTCGATCCCAATGCTGCCTTCACTGCAGCAGGATCCCCTTTTTCCGCAGCGACGGCGAGTTCTCTGGATGCCATTGCCAGATCACGCGCAAGCTTGCCGACCTGCTCGCGGTTTTCCGGAGCAAAGAGTTCAGGCTTGACTTCGGTCTCGAAATCCTCGGTGCTTTTTTCCGAACCGGGGATAAACAGCATGCCAAGCCCGGAATTGGAAATGCTCGCGATTGCGCGCGCCGCAGCCTTGACTTCTTCTGCGTTGTAATCGCCCTGGAGATTGGCTTTGATTCGGCCCATGTTCCAGGCCATGAAGGTAAAACCGGCCTGCCTGGTTTCAACAGCATCTTCGGGCGTGAGGCCTTCCGCCATGAGTGACGAGGTGCAGAGACAGGAAGAAAGCACCATCGCAGTTAGCAGTTTTCTCATAAATTTTGGCTCCTTATTGGTTTTTTCAGATTGATCAGGATATGTGAGATTGATTTTGCCCGGGCTGTTGTGCAGCCGTTTTACGAGGGCAGCGATCCTTACAAAAGAGAGACTCGTGCTACTGCGACAAGTTCTCTCCGCAGAAGAGATAGACTAGCATGCGCAGTCACTGGCTGGAAAACAATGCAGACAAGGAGGGCCCGTTTGCCGCGACCAACCGGACGAGCAGCTCACCAGTGACAGACCAGGGTTTTATCCTGATTCATGCCATCAACTGTGGTCTGTCCACCAGATATGGTTCGAAAAAAACACCGGCTCCTCCCGGTTCCAATGGAGCCTGACCCCATCGATAGACATCGAAGTGTTCTACAATAGAACACAGCATCAACGTCACCGGGGTAACATGCAGATTGCAGCCCCCGTACAGACCAGCGGATAGTCAGGGCAAGCATCCAGAACAGCGCGGGAAGTCCAGTGCCGGACGGGCCGTCGGTTACACAGGCAGAATCCGGGCTTTCTCACCCTCTCCTGCCAGCCCCATCCAGAACAGAATCCCCAAAAGGTCAGCATCAACAGTAGCCAGATGAAAAAAAACATAGTCGAGAAAACGTTAAGTATTGTTCTGGCTGGCGGACACGGCTCCCGTTTGCGCCCGCTAACCGATGAACGCTCCAAACCAGCAGTCCCTTTCGGCGGCAAGTACCGCATCATCGACTTCACTCTCTCCAACTGCCTGCATTCGGGTCTG
>JASFFK010000215.1:0-4234 GCA_050124335.1 Chromatiales bacterium
CATCATCGTTGTGGATTCGCGCACACCCGACTGGGTCGAGCGGGGCACCATTCCCGGCGCAAAGAATATTCCCTGGACCAAGCTCAACCCGGCCAAGGGTGCAACAACCGAGGGAATTATCGAGGTCATGACCAAGGAGTTCGGTGCGAAACTCGCAGAGGGTGCTGATGCTTTCACGGTTGACGAGGCAGTTGCTGAAGGAAATGCCAGCAAGGCTTTTGATTACTCGCAGGCCAAGACACTTGTCATGTTCTGTAACGGCATGTGGTGCGGACAATCACCGAATAATATCCTCAATCTGCTGAAGTTCGGCTACCCGGCAGAAAAACTCAAGTGGTACCGTGGTGGCATGCAGGACTGGGAAGTCCTCGGACTCTCCACAGTGAAGCCCTGAGAAAAAGAAACGACGCATGAAAAAGCCCTGCCGGATGGCAGGGCTTTTTTTATGGCAACCGGAGCATACTCAGGTTTCAGGGAGCAATAGTCGTTCAGGCAAGCTTGTAGACACCACGTCCTGTGGACTTGACCTTTCCGTTGCGCTTCAGGTAGGCCATGGTCTGGCCCAGGTTGGTGACAGAGACTCCCTGTGACTCGAGCATGCTGCGGATGCTTTTTGTGTCCATCTCGCCCTTTTTACCGAGCAGTTCCAGTATTGCTGCACTGGCACCGGTCTGACGGCCCTTTCGACCACCACCACTGCGGCCGCCAAGCGCACGGATTTCAGCATCGATGGCAGCCAGTTCTTTTCTGTGCTGAGCCATCAGCGCCTTTTTCCTGTCCCGAAGCTCTGCGATCTTTTCTTTCAGCGCCTCTTTCTCGCGCGCCTCTTCTTCTTTTTCTTTCTGCTGGGCCAACGCATATAACTCGTCGGCACTCATTTGTTGTATATCTTTCTTTGCCATTTGCAACCTCTTGATTAATATGATTATTAGTTATGATAGCCGTTGGACGCTCAATCCAATGATGCAAAAGATATAACAAAAAAGAGGCAAGTACAACAAATGGAATTATATGAAAGAGATGTATTAACCGGCGGAAGTGTGGTGATGACAGTGCCTGATCAGGAAAATCATGCTTCACCGGAGAGTAACAACATCTTCATTGTTGATACAGCCTCTTTCAGCCCGGTAAAAAGAGCACGCGAAATAATCGAGTGACCAATGTTGAATTCAACAATACCGGGGATCGCGACAATATCATGAATATTATGATAATCGAGTCCGTGACCTGCATTAACCTGCAGCCCGAGTGAATTGCCGTAGGCAACCGCATCCGCGATACGCGCGAGCTCATTCATTCGCGTCAGGTTGTTCGAGGCATCGGCATAGTGTCCAGTATGAATCTCGACCACGGGCGCACCAACTGCAGCAGCGGCATCGAGCTGCTTCCTGTCCGCATCGACAAAGAGAGAAACACGAATACCTGCATCGGCAAGCCCGGCACAATAACCGGCGAGATAATCGACCTGCGCTGCCACATCAAGCCCCCCCTCGGTCGTCAGTTCCTCGCGCTTCTCGGGCACGAGGCAGCAATCTGCCGGTGCGATGCGCATCGCAATCGTCTGCATTTCAGGAGTGGCTGCCATCTCGAGATTCATGCGTGTCTGCAGGATACCCGCCAGCATCTCGACGTCACGATCCTGGATATGCCTGCGGTCCTCACGCAGATGCAGCGTGATCGCATCCGCTCCCGCCTCCTCACAGAGGATTGCCGCCTGTACCGGCTCGGGGTAGCGGGTTCCGCGAGCCTGCCGCAAGGTGGCGACATGATCGATATTGACACCGAGTTTTCTGACAATCATTGCTGGTCCGGTTTGCTAGTGAAACAACTCCCTGCTCTTGAGCGGCCTGTGCCCGAGATGATGATCGAGAACAGTGCGCATGAGATCCCGCGCCTCAAGCCGTTCGATGCGCTCATTCCATGCGCCATTGCACAAGGCATGCAATGTAGCACCGCTGACACCGGCATTGCCACGTCCTGTTAGTGTGAAACCATGATCGGGGCTGTAGAGATAGCGTCGTCCCTCGCTGATGACCTCGCCATCCGCCGTCACCGCGAGTTGCAGGCCGTAGCCCAGCTCGTCAAGCAGTCGAAGCTCGAACAGGCGTAACTGCCAGTCGATATCCTCGACATGCACGAGCGACACGAGGCTCTTCCAGTATGCCTCGAGCAGTCCGTCATGACGCTCTTCGCGCGGCAGGAGCCTGGTCAAAAGCTCATTGAGGTAGAGGCCGCAATAAAGCCGCTTTCCGTGCAACGCCAGCGGCTTGTCGGTCGTTTCCGCCCCTGTCAGCGTCTTGACTTCACCCATGCCACGCCAGTCGATCGCCAGCGGCTGGAATGGCTGCAATTCGGCCTTGAGCTTGCTGCGTGCCGCACCCTTCGCAATGAGGGGCAGCCGCCCGCAGCCCGCAACAAAACATTCAAGCAGCAGGCTGGTATTCTGATACGGGCGCCTGTGCAACACGAAGGCGGGCATCATCATTCGGTATAGCCAAGGTTCGCCATCGCCTTTTCGTCCGAGGACCAGCTCTTCTTGACTTTCACCCAGACATCGAGCCAGACCTTCCTGTCGAAAGCTTTCTGCATGGATTCGCGCGCAAGTCGGGCAGTCTCCTTGAGCGCCTCGCCCTGCTTGCCGATGATGATCGCTTTCTGCCCTTCGCGTTCGACCCAGATGACAGCACCGATACTGTAGTGTTGCGGATGCTCCTCGAAGCGCTCGATCTCGACAGTGAGCGCATATGGAATCTCCCGGGCATATCGGCGGGTCAGCTGTTCCCTCAGGAGTTCCGCGGCCATGAAGCGCTCCGACTTGTCTGTGACCTGCTCCTCCGGATAGAAGCTCGGGCCCTCGGGAAGAAGCCGCAGGACATGCTCTTCGAGCAGCTCGAGGTTATCGCCGCTTCTGGCTGAACAGGGAATAATTTCTTCGAACTCTGCCATCGAAGAGAGTCTTGCAAGGTAGGCCAGCATCTCTTCTTTCTTTTTCAGAAGATCGATCTTGTTGACAACAAGTATCACCGGCCGTTGCGAATTCTGTATCGCTTTGAGAACGGCTTGATCTTCATCCGTCCAGATACCAGCCTGCACGACGAACAGAATCACATCCACATCGACAAGCACACTTCCGGCGGTCTGGTTCAGCATCCTGTTGAGCGCCTTTCTCCCGCGCAGGTGCATGCCGGGAGTATCGACAAAGAGAATCTGCCCGTCCGGTCTGGTCCTGATACCCAGAATCGCATGACGCGTCGTTTGCGGCTTGTGGGATGTAATGGCGATCTTCTGCCCGATCAGCCTGTTCAGCAGTGTCGACTTGCCGACATTGGGTCGGCCGATGATGGCTGCATAACCGCAACGGTTCTCAGCCATCGCTACCCTGCCCGATCACATCCAGTGCGATGGTGGCTGCATCCTGTTCGGCCTTTCGCCGGGAACGCCCCTCGCCTGTCGCAGTGATCCCGAGGTCCGGAAGCGAGCACTCGACTTCGAAGCGTTGCTGGTGCTGCTTGCCGCTGGTCGCGGTAATACTGTATTCAGGCAGTGCAAGATTGCGCGACTGGAGGTATTCCTGGAGCCTGGTCTTGGGATCCTTGACGGAACGCGAGAGGTCAAGCTGTTGCAAGCGCTCACTGAAGAGTTTGTCGAAAACCTGTTCGACCGACTCGGCGCCTGAATCAAGATAGACGGCACCGAGAAAGGCTTCCAGCGCATCGGAGAGCGTTGAATCACGCGACTGGCCGCCGGCCCGGAGTTCACCGGACCCCATGAGCAGATACTCCCCCAGGCCGATTTCACGCGCAATCTTGGCCAGGGTGTCACGCTTGACAAGCTGGGCGCGCAAGCGGCTGAGCTGTCCCTCACTTGCTTCAGGAAACCGGTCGAAGAGACGCTCCGCTACGATCATGCCGAGGATCGCATCACCGAGGAATTCGAGACGTTCATTGTGTGGCTGTCCGGCGCTGCGGTGTGTCAGCGCCTGTTCCAGCAGTTCGCTGCTGTCGAAACGGATACCGAGCGCAGCGACAAGCCCGGAAGGCGCTTTTCTCAAGGCGAAGCCGGGATGTTCGCTGTTTCCTTGAATGTCATGACGACTTCCATGTTGCCGGCCAGTTTCTTGCTGACAGCGTAATCCAGGGTCACGACGTTGCTGACACCTCTGCGCTGGATCTTGACATTTCTCGGCGACAGATTATAGACGCCGTTGACCCTGATACGCTTCATTACGGCAGTC
>JASFFK010000216.1:0-4166 GCA_050124335.1 Chromatiales bacterium
CGAGTTTCTTCTCGATTTGCGTCTCTTCCCCTGGCGCAAGGGGCAATGCACGCAAATCAATAACAGTGACTTCACCGGTATCGCGAAGTCGCCGCAACGCGTGGAAGATCTCATGTAACAGCGGTTGCACGTTGCCGGTGAATGGCTCGCTTGTGACCTCGACCGGGAATGTCATGCCGCCTCCTCCGTTCGCCAGAGCTCGAGCAATTCGCAGACCTTCTGCACGGCAACGGGAATGGCCGCTGCCACCGGTTCGGTTGGTTCTTCGCCCCAGTCAACCGAGGCGGGCTGAATGCCCACAAGCGCCCGCTGTCCGGGCAGTGTCTGTGTCAGGCGTGCAATGTCGAAGAGGTCAAGAAGTCCGACCTCGTGCACGCTGCGTTTGCAGGACCCGAGGAAATTGTCCATCTCGTCACCGATGAAGCAGCGAACCGTCCCCGGCACGTCGCCGAGCTGCGCCGCATCGATGACAACCAGTCGATCGCTTGTTTCTATCTCGGTTGCGAGGGTAAAACTCAGGGTGCCGCCATCAATCAGAGAGAGCGCATCATCTTCAGGCAACTGTGCCTTGAGTGCCTTGAGAACGTGGATACCGATACCCTCGTCACGCAGGAGGCTGTTACCGATACCGAGTATTGTTGTTTTCATGGGTCTAATTTAGCCAATGCGCTATCCGGCGGATAGGGCAAAGAGGGAATGAATTGATCAGCATCAATGAAGGTCAAGTCAGCCCCCCTCTTTTTGTCAGCCGGTATTGCCCGCGTACATCCCCTCGACAAGACCCGCATGGTATTCGAGCACCTTCTGCCGTTTGACCTTGAGTGTCGGTGTCAGCAGGTCATTGTCGATTGTCCAGGGCTCGGCGAGAAGAGCGACTTTCCTGATCTTGGCATAGCCCGGAAAATCCTTGAGGGCGCGCTTGATGCGTTTGTTCGCATCCCGGATGACCTCGGATTTCTGCAGCTCCTCGAAACTGTAGGGCACACCGGGAGCATAGACGCTCCAGAAGAGCTCGTTGACGACGATGAGTGCTGACAGGTAGGGACGCCCTTCACCGATCACCATCACCTGTTCAAACATCGCGTCCATGGCAATTTCCGCCTCCATGTCACCGGGCGGGATCTTTTCACCGTTGGAAAGGACGAGGATATCCTTGATGCGCCCGGTGATGTAAACATGACCGCGCTCGTCGATACGTGCCACGTCACCGGTGTGCAGCCAGCCGTCCGGGTCGAGAATCTCGGCCGTTGCCTTGTGGTTGTTCCAGTAACCGAGCATCACCCCGGGGCTTCTCGCCATGAGTTCGTCACTGTCGCCCAGACCGAGCTCGACACCGCGCAGCGGAATGCCGACACTTTCCGGGATATTGCTTCTGAAGGTATTGAAAGTCAGTGCCGGGCTCGTCTCGGTCAATCCATAGCCCTGCAGCATCGGGATCCCGAGACCAATGAAAACCCGCGCGACCGCTGGCGGCAAGGCCGCACCACCGAGCACCGCGAGGCGCAGCTGACCACCGAGTTTCTCGCGGATCTTGCGACCGACGAGCCTGTCGAGTAACGGCTGCACAAGCAGTGACGGCCCCCAGGAGGCGCGCCCCTGCTCATGCTCGAATTTTTTCCATCCGGTCGAAACTGCCTTGTCGAACAGCACCTTCCTGATTTTCGGTCCCTTCGAGAGCTGTTCTTGCAGCTTGCCGTAGACTTTCTCGAATACGCGCGGCACTGAGATGATGATGGTCGGTTTCTGCGTAGCAAGGTCGTCGGCAAGCTGGATGGTCGAACGTGAATAGATCACACAGGAACCCGTCATCATCGGAATGTAGTAGCCGACTGTGCGCTCGAGCGTGTGCGACAGGGGCAGGAAGGAGAGGAATTTGTCCTGCCGGTATACATTGATCATCGTCAGGCCGGAATGCGCCACGAAGAGGATATTGTCATGACTCAGCATGACACCCTTCGGCCTGCCTGTCGTGCCCGAGGTGTAGACGATAGTTGCAAGCCCGTTGCCGTGCCTGGATGGACGCGGCACGAAAGCGCCCTCACGAAGCCAGCGTGACACCGACCTGACCCGGCTGTCATTACGCAGGAATTTTTCGGTATCGGCACTCTCCTCGAGCAACAGCACGCGCTGCAATGGCCCTTCCGGATCGATGACGGGGGCCAGTCGCTTCCATCGTCCCGTATCCTGGATCAGCATCAGGCGGATGCTGGCATCGTCGACAATGTAGGCGACATTATCCGGACGGTCATCGGTGTACAGCGGGACCACGACAAGCCCGAGTGAGAGCGCGGCCTGCTCGAACATGACCCACTGCGGGCAGTTCCTGAGCTGGATGCCGACACGCTCGCCGGCCTTCAGCCCCTCCTCGCGCAGGGCAGACTGCCATCGTCCGACCTCTTTGCGCATCTCGTCCCAGGTCCAAGACTCCCAGGACTTGCCATGGCGGTCATAGGCGCGGTAGGCCTCCTCGCCGGGTGATCTGCGCGAACGTTCTGCAAACAGGCCATCGAGCGTGCCCGCCTGCTCTTCGGTAATGAGATCTTCATTCCACTGGCTCAATGACGGCTCCTCCGGATGATCTTGGTCGTTATTATTTGTAGAATCGTATCACTATTTATCAGCCTCGCAGACGCACATGCAGATACTCCTGAACGGTGAGACCCGCGAAATCGCGCCGGATGCAACCCTTGAAATGCTCATCGCCGAACTCGATCTCGGCGAGAAGCGGTTTGCCGTTGAAATCAACGAGGAGCTGGTGCCACGCTCGACATTCGCCCTACATAGCCTTGCTGAAGGCGACCGCGTCGAGATCGTGACAGCGATTGGTGGCGGCTGAACAGCAAACCTCCGGCCTCCCGTTGCCGCATCCCGACAGCGTTTCCGTTACAATTCCCGCCTTCACAGTTACTGATCCCCGACAACACCATGAGCGCACAAGACACTTTCACCGTCGCCGGACGCACCTTCACATCCCGCCTGCTGGTCGGGACAGGAAAATACAAGGACATGGACGAGACCCGCGATGCCATCGAGGCGAGCGGTGCAGAAATCGTCACCATCGCTGTCCGCCGCACCAACATCGGCCAGAATGAGGGCGAGCCCAATATCCTCGATGTCCTTTCACCCGACAGATACACGATCCTGCCAAACACCGCCGGCTGTTATGACGCCAAAACAGCTGTCCGTACCTGCCGTCTCGCACGCGAGCTGCTCGACGGACACAATCTCGTGAAGCTCGAGGTACTCGGAGACGAACAGACACTCTTCCCGGATGTCATTCAGACCTTGCAAGCCGCTGAAGAACTTGTCAGGGATGATTTTGACGTCATGGTCTACACCAATGACGACCCCATCGTCGCCAGGCAACTCGAGGAAATCGGCTGCGCGGCCGTCATGCCCCTTGCCGCACCAATCGGCTCCGGGCTGGGTATCCGGAATCCGCTCAACATTCTCACGATTGTCGAGAATGCCAATGTGCCGATTCTCGTCGACGCCGGCGTTGGCACGGCTTCCGATGCAGCACGGGCGATGGAACTGGGTTGTGACGGCGTACTCATGAACACGGCCATCGCCGCTGCCGGGAACCCGGTCCTCATGGCATCAGCCATGAAAAAAGGCATCGAGGCGGGGCGTGAAGCCTATCTGGCCGGACGCATGCCGGCCAGGCGCTTCGCATCGGCCTCTTCGCCGGTCGAAGGTTACTTCTTTTGAGTGGCGAGCCTCCCCGCGTTTCACTGATATGGGCCATGGCACGTAACCGTGTCATTGGCAGGGACAACAGCCTGCCCTGGCACCTCCCTGCAGACCTGCAACATTTCAAGGAATTGACGCTCGGAAAGCCCATCATCATGGGCCGCAAGACCTGGGAATCACTACCGGGCCTGCTGCCGGGCCGCAGGCACATTGTCGTGACACGCCGACAGGATTATGTCGCGGAAGGCGCCGAGACCGCGGCCGATCTGGATGCAGCCATTGCACTTGCCGGCGATGTCGACGAGATCATGATCGTAGGCGGTGCAACCCTTTATGCAGAAGCGCTGCCAATCGCCGACAGGCTCTACGTGACTCTGATCGATGCAGACGTTGACGGTGATACCTTCTTTCCGGCATTTGACATGGCTGCATGGCACGTCATCGATGAGTCCCCGGCACCCGCCAATGAGAAA
>JASFFK010000217.1:0-4142 GCA_050124335.1 Chromatiales bacterium
ACCCTTGGTTCTACAGCCATCGACAACCCGGGATGCACCAGCACGACGCCCTTACGGGCATTTCCGCACCAAACTGGAGCATTTCGACGTGCGCCAGGAATGGGATAACCCTGTTTTGGTGCGCACTGAACGGGTCTCGAGGACCGGGCAGCGGGCTGCTTTACTGTAGTCACAAAGAGACTCGACCCGAGGATGAAAATAAGCAACCGGTCTTGATGTTCTTTTGCCACTCTGGTATAAATTCGCCTCTTTCGCCGGCCCCCGCCCATGAAAATCTCTGCGCGGAGCCATGAAAACCGAATTGAAACCGAGGCTAGAACCATGTCCAAAGTTTGCCAGGTAACAGGTAAGCGACCGATGACAGGCAACAATGTGTCACATGCACACAACAAGACCCGTCGCCGTTTCCTGCCCAATCTGCACAACCACCGCTTCTGGGTTGCCAGCGAGAACCGCTGGGTCCGCCTGCGTGTCTCTACCAAGGGAATGCGCATCATCGACAAGAAAGGCATCGACGCCGTACTGGCTGACATCCGCGCCCGTGGCGACAAAATCTGAGGTAACCAGACATGGCAAAGGCAATTCGTGAAAAAATCCGTCTCGTCTCGAGCGCTGGCACAGGTCACTTCTACACGACCACGAAAAACAAGCGTAACCAGACAGGCAAGATGGAGATCAAGAAATTCGACCCCGTGATCCGCCAGCACGTGATGTACAAGGAAGCCAAAATCAAGTAAGCGGCTGTCATGGCCCGGTTAGGAAACCCGCCCTCACCGGCGGGTTTTTTGTTGCCCGCGCTAAGTATGAAAACCGGGGCAGGTCAGTAAAGACGTAAAAACAAGAGAGATAACAGTCGTGACTAAAACCGGACGTCAACTCTGCCGGGCAAGGTAGGCGCGCCAGCCACCCAGCTCGGTGATTCTGGTTGCTTGAGTCACGGCATAGGATTCACAGGTAAAACCCTGAACCCATTCACCGGACGCTGTTTCCAGCGTCCCGATCCCTAGAGGCGCAGGAATACCCGCGACAAAGGATCCGAAGCGATCAAGCGGGATAGCCCAGATTTCGATCTCTATGGCAGCTCCCTCAGACGTTCGCAACAGGCCGGGGCGAAACGGTGGACCACCGGGTAACGCATATAAATCGTAATGCGCACTGGTCGTCGTCTTCTCGAGCAGATAAGCACCACGATCGGTGAGCTGGTGATTCAGCGGAAGACCGGACATGTGCGCACCGCAGACCGCGACACGGATCCAGCCCGGGAGTAATTGTGCAGCAGGAACAGGCTCAGGCAGCGGTAAGCCTGTAGCACCCATCGTATCCACCATTGCGTGATGTAGCCGATCACCGACCCTTAGCAGGGCACGGTCGGCAAACGCAGGGGCAAACAGGGTCACGCCGAATGGCAGAGCATCAGACTGGAAGCCCGCCGGTACGGCAAGGGCGCTGAAGTCGAGCAGGTTCATGAAGTTGGTGTAATAGCCCAGATTGGAATTGAGCTGTATCGGATTGGCCTCGACTTCCTCGATGGTATAGCAAGTAGCTGCTGTTGGCGTGACGACAAAATCCACCTCGTCCCACACGGGATCTGTTTTTCGTTTCAGCGCTGCCAGTCTGTACCGGGAACGAAAGGCTTCGGCGGCCAAAGGGTGTGCGCCACCGGCAATGATTTCTCTTGTAACCGGAAAAAGCGCCTCGGAGTGTTCCTGCAGAAATGACTCTATGGCGACATAACGTTCGCTGACCCAGGGCCCCTCGTAGAGCAGTCGAGCAGATTCCAGGAAAGGTTCGAAATCGATTTCGTGGCGGGTACCTCCCAGGGCCTCCAGTTTCTCGACGGACTGATAGAAGAGCTGCCTGCCCTCTTCGTTACCGAAGAACTCGAGTTGCTCATCACGGGGCACAGCGAAATGGAAGTTGTCAGCATCAAAACCCGGCTCACTGCAAGGCGCAGGTCGTGCATAGTCATCGCCTGCATCAAACTGGCCTGCCACATCCAGCACCCTGCTTGCATCATCCCCGGTCAGGGCAAAGACCGATACACAGTCGAGTGATCGACAGGCCGGAACTACACCACTGGTACTCAGCCATCCTTTTGTGGGCTTGAGGCCGACGAGGTTATTAAAGGCCGCAGGCACACGCCCCGAACCGGCCGTGTCCGTCCCCAGGGAAAAACTCACCTGCCCCATCGCCAACGATACTGCCGAACCAGAACTCGAGCCACCAGAGATGTAAGCGAAGTTAAAACTGTTATGTCCCGCCCCGTAAGGTGAACGAGCACCCACCAGGCCCGTGGCAAACTGATCCAGGTTGGTCTTGCCAACAGGTATGGCGCCGGCATCGATAAGTCTCTGTATCACAAAGGCCGATTGTTCCGGAATATAGGCATACTCCGGGCATGCCGCCGTGGTCGGCACACCGGCCAGATCGATATTATCCTTGATCGCAAAAGGAATGCCGTAAAGGGGTTTGGCCTGCAGATCGACAGGCCCGAGCGCATCCAGGTAGCCCTGTATCTGCTCTTGAGAGAGTCTGGTAATCCAGGCATTGTGATCGGGCTGATCCCTGATACGCGCCTCGACCGTCTCCATTACATCCTGCGGGGTAAAAAGGCCTTCCTCATAACCAGCAAGCAGGTTGGCAATATCCAGGCTGATTTCATGCATTTCCATCACTGTTTCCTCACGCTTCGTCGAGCCGCAGTATGAGCAGGGCCTGCCCGGCATGCACGGAGGAACCCTGTGAGCAAAGGATTTCCTCGACCACCCCCTCCTCGTCGGACTCGATGGGAATCTCCATCTTCATCGCCTCGACCACGATGAGTTCATCGCCAGGCTCTACACGGTCGCCGGGCTTGACCGAGATCTTCCAGACACTGCTGGTTACAGAAGATGCCACAGCGATGCATCCCGCAGGGATATCGAAGGGTGCATCACTGACAGACGCCTCGTCCGGCAGTGGCTGTTCGAAGCTGGTCAGGCCCGTCTCTTCCCACCGCTGACGCTCGGCATCAAAGGCTGCCTGCTGTTTTTGCTTGAAGGCCTGAATCTCATCCTGGTTATCTTGCAAGAACTGCCGGTACTCGCTCAGCTTGAGTGTGGTTTCCTCGATCCTGAGGTTCACCCGACCCAGCGGAAAGTCCTCACGCCACTGAGCCAGCTCTTCCCGGGTGACCTCGTAGAAACGAATCTGGTCAAAGAAGCGCAGCAGCCACTGCTTGCCATCCTTGAAGTCTTTTGTCTGACGATAGCGATTCCACATCTGCACCGTACGACCGACAAACTGGTAACCGCCGGGGCCTTCCATGCCGTAGACGCACATGTAGGCGCCACCGATTCCCACCGCATTCTCCGGCGTCCAGGTACGTGCGGGATTGTACTTGGTCGTGACCAGGCGATGCCTGGGGTCGACTGGTGTAGCGACGGGAGCACCGAGATAGACATCACCCAGCCCCATGACCAGGTAGCTGGCATTGAAAACGACATCGCGGACAGCCTGAGTGGATTCCAGACCATTGATACGACGAATAAACTCGATATTGCTGGGGCACCAGGGTGCGTCAGAGCGCACCGACTGCATGTACTTTTCGATGGCCAGCCGGGTTGAAGGATCGTCCCAGGACAGAGGTAGATGCACAATACGGCTGGCAACCTCCATGTCCTCAATATCAGGCAACTCGGACTCGGCTTTCTTCAGCAACTCGACAAGCACGTCCTGTCTAATCAGCTTGCTGTCGTAATGCAGCTGCAGCGAGCGAATGCCTGGCGTGAAATCGATGATGCCGTTGATGTCCTGCTTTTTAACCCAGTCCATCAAGGCATGTGCGCGGAACCGCAGGTTCAGATCCAGCACGAGCGGACCATATTCGACCAGCAGGTAATTATCACCTGCCTGGCGATAGCAGACGGCTACATCTTCCTGGTTGGCATCGGAGCGATAAAGAACTGGGCTTGCTGAATCGTCAGGCACCAGCCCGGATACATCAATGGAACCTGCCACAGACAGTGTTTCGATGGATTGCTCCAGCGCCTGTTCGAGCAAGGCTGCTTCATCAGCCGAGATGCAATGAAAGCGCACTGTATCACCCGGCTTGAGCTGGCCCATCTTCCATAGTTCGGCCTGCACGATCGTAGCCGGGCATA
>JASFFK010000218.1:0-4128 GCA_050124335.1 Chromatiales bacterium
TACAATACGGTCTTTTGTCGCATGTTCGACAGGACCTATTTCAACAACGAGTACATTTTCGTTCGCAGTGCGGTTTCGACCGAGTACATTGAATCAGACAGGCCGGCCTATCATGTCTATTACCCCGCGAAACTGGGTCTCAGGACAACGATTCGGCGTGTTCTCAAGAGCTGTCACTTCTCCATGCCGTTCGAGGACATGCAGCGCGATGTCCGTCGTATCACACGTGCGCTGAGCGAAGGTTTTCGCGAGCGACCGCGCAAGGCGCACCTGAATTTCCAGATTCATGTGATCAATGCGATCTTTTTCAGGAACAAGGCGGCCTATGTCGTGGGCAAGGCGATCAATGAATATGACATCTTTCCCTTTGCTGTTCCGATTCTCAACAACGGCGAGGGCGGTCTGTATGTCGATACATTGCTGCTTGGCGAGAATGCACTGAACCAGCTGTTCGATTTCTCCTATGTCTATTTCATGGTCGAACACCCGGTCCCATCTGCGATCGTCCATTTCCTTCAGGGCCTGATGCCCACGCGCACGAAGGAAGACCTCTATTCGGCAATCGGTTATCACAAGCAGGGCAAGACGGATTTCTACCGGGACTTCCTGCATCATCTGACCTACTCGGATGACGAACTCATCCAGGCACCGGGGATTCCCGGCATGGTGATGGCTGTCTTCACGCTGCCTTCCTATCCCTACGTCTTCAAGGTGATCCGTGACCGGTTCGCACCGCCGAAGGAGATGAGCCGCAAGGAGGTCGAGGAAAAATACCAGCTCGTCAAGGAACATGACCGTGTCGGTCGCATGGCGGACATGATGGAGTACTCCTATGTCGCATTGCCGAAGAGCCGGTTCTCGGTGGAGTTGCTCGAGGAGCTCCTGGACAGTTGCGAGAGCAGCATTTCCTGTGACAACAACGGCAACCTCATCATCAAGCATGTCTATATCGAGCGCCGCATGATTCCGCTCAACATCGAACTCGAGGATGCGGATGACGAGCGCGTGGACAGCCTCATCAGGGGCTATGGCGAGGCTATCAAGGAGCTGGCTGCCGCCAATATCTTTGCCGGCGACCTGTTGTTCAAGAATTTCGGCGTCACGCCGCTTGGTCGCGTGGTCTTTTATGATTACGACGAGGTGGTCTATCTCACTGACTGCCACTTCCGCAGGATCCCGCCGCCGCGATTCCCCGAAGACGAGCTCGCCTCCGAACCCTGGTACAGCGTCGGTCCAAATGACATATTTCCCGAGGAGTTTGCCCGTTTCCTGCTCGGCGACCCGCGCATCAGGAGATCATTCCTGAAATACCACAGGGATCTGCTCGAAGTCGATTTCTGGGTCGACAAGCAGGAAAAAATAAGGCGCGGTGAACTCGAAGACGTCTTTCCGTATCCACAGTCGGTCCGTTTCACGAGGTCATGAGCACCGCTCGATAAGGAACGCATGGGCTCCACCGGCTCGCGCGCCTCAGGGGATCACGGGAACACCGATCAGCCAGCCGTGCAGCTTGAAAACAAATGCCATATAGAGCGCGAGGCCGGCAACGACTGCGATGACATCGTTGATGGGGGAGGCCGGTGCGCCCGGGAGTGGTCGCTGTTCCCGACGTTTCATGGAGATCCTGTCGATGACCGCCCATGCGAGAAAGGCCCCGAACAGAAACAGGTCATGCAGCATGCCGTTCATCAGCAGATGGGAAAAAGCCCAGACCTTGGTCGCCAACAGCATGGGGTGTTTGACGGCCCGGCTGATGCGTCCCGGAAAGTAGGTCGCGACCAGCAGCGGGAAGACGAAGACGAGCAACAGCATGGCCAGGTGCCGCAGCCAGTCCGGCGGAACATAGATCACGACCGGTTCCAGACGGGCAAGCCCGTAGCCCCAGACGATCAGGACGAATCCTGCGATGCTGATCAGCGAGTAGAGCCCCATCCAGGCCTTTTCCCCGATTCGCCCCGCAACGTTGTTGCGCCATGATTCGTTGACGATCGAGACCGAGTGGGCCGCAAAGAAGAGCAGCAGTCCGGCAATCAGTATCAGCATCTGTGGTTACCTCGATGGTGGTTTGTTAATCCGACAAGCCGGGGCTTTTCGGCGGTTTTCCAGAGTCTGATCATATGACAGGGGATCTGCCAATCAAGGCGTAAGTAATGTGGTTTGTCTGATCATGCAAGGCAATGCCGTGAGCAGGTTCAGCAAACACGACGACATGGACTGTTATCGCCTCTGGAGGCCCGGTGATGACGCCCGATACTGCGGTAGAACGTCTCAGTGGAGGTTATCCGAGTTCGGTATCAGTCGCCTGCGCAGTGTTTCGATCAACTGGTCCGCGAGATGCCGGAACTCCGGATCCAGAAGCTCGTAAAGATGTTCGAGTTCGTGCAGCACCGGCATGATCTGCTCGTTGGTTGTCAGGTTGGGCAGGTTGAAGGAGACCTTTTCCAGGTAAGCCATCGGATCGATGCCTGCCATACGTTACCTCCGCATCTCGATTCGTTGCGATCAGGTTATCCGATCTGGCACAACGCGCCAAACAGGGTGCCACGCAGGCCTCGGGAGTTGCTTGCTAAAAAGGTATTCCCTTGCCATGCGGCAGCATTATCGTTACGAGTCCGCTGGCCTGCATGAGAAACCCGGATTGCACCTGCGAATTATGCCGCTTTTTTGAGAAGTAATTGATTCAGGCCAAGAAAGTACCGATCTTGTCGAGGCTGATTGAGAAATCACATTGTTTGCAGGGCATCGCTTTCCTATTATTTAGCGCTGTAGTAATGACAACGGCAACTGGCTGGCCAGTTGCACTCTCTAATCCACGATTTGGAGGAAGCAATGAAAGACCAATCCATTGACAAGAGCCGCCGTGCACTTCTGAAAGGCGTTGCCGCTGTGCCCGTTCTGGCAATAGCCGGTTACCAGATTCCGGTTCGTGCCGAAATGTTGAGTCCTGATGACCCGACAGCCCAGGCGCTCGGATATGTCGAGGCAAGTGCCACCGAGGGCCAGTTATGCTCCAATTGTGCACTCTACTCGGGTGCTGCCGATGCAGCAGCGGGTGCCTGCACGATCTTCCCGGGCAAGGAAGTTGCAGCAGCAGGCTGGTGCAGGTCCTGGAATCCCAAGGCCTGATTGAGTTCAACTCTGCCGATGAAAAGCCCGGGCAGGTCCCGGGCTTTTTTGTCTCTTTTTCGTGAAGATGATTGCCGGTCTCGACCGGGACGGGGAACGTTTCAATGCAGTGCTCTCGATGAGAGGATCACGCCATCCTCATCGGCGTAGAGATATTCACCCGGCCTGAAGGTCACGCCTGCGAAACGTACCGGGCGATTCATTTCACCAACCCCTTTCTTGACACTCTTCAAGGGATGCGTATCTAGCGCGATGACACCAAGGGGCATTCCTGCGATGTCTGCAGAGTCTCGAATGCATCCATTCAAGAGAATTCCGTTCCAGCCTTTCTCAACAGCGCTCGCAGCAAGCAGATCGCCTAGCAGTGCACAGCGTTTCGAGCCGCCACCATCGATCACGAGCACCTTGCCATGACCGGGTTGACCGAGGGTCTCGCGAACTAGCGAGTTGTCCTCGAACAGCTTGATCGTGACAATCTCGCCATGAAAACGGGAATGGCCACCAAAACTCCTGAATCCGGGTTCGGCAATCTGCAATTCATCGCTGTGCGCATCGCAGAGATCGGCAGTTTTATAGTGCATGCTTGTTTTTCCTCTGCTTTGGAATGCCACCATCATTGCCTGGACGGGCACCTGTAAACTGCCGGGACACTGACCGGGTGGTGGTCGGCAGTCGGGAATAAAAAAGATCGCTTTCCAGACCTCAGCAACCGGGGCTATCGGTAAATCTGTCTGCTGTCTTCAGTGAAAGCGATCCAGAGGGAATCGTCGGGTCTGGAGATGATCCCGTAAATGTACCGGCCAGACCCTTCCCGGCTGTCAGGCGAACTGCGCTTCCTCGGTAGATCCCGTGAGTGCCGTCACGGAAGAGGTTCCTCCCTGGATGACGGTTGTTACGTCATCGAAATAGCCTGCGCCGACCTCCTGCTGGTGCGACACAAAGGTGTAACCCTTGCTGCGTGCAGCGAATTCGGGTTCCTGGACTTTTTCCACATAGTGTTTC
>JASFFK010000219.1:0-4112 GCA_050124335.1 Chromatiales bacterium
CGGTCGATGGAACCCCCTGGTCTGATTTCAGCACGGGCGGCCCATCGCATGCATCCAGGCAGCCGGCACATCGCAGTCATGTTACAGGCTCGCAATACGAAAACAGCAGCCATATCACCGGGCCGTTCGGCATGGCCGGAGGCAAGGTGACAGGCACTGAAGAGGCGCGTTTTGGCCATGGCAGCAGTGCCCCGGAGCCAATCCAGGAGACCGTCGAAGAGGTCGACGGCCGCGTCAAGTCCCGCATCACGGGCGAGGGCATGGATGCAGGCCCAAAGATCACGGGTGATGACTGGGAGCGTGGCGATCATGTCACTGGCACCGAGGGTGCCTCGGTAACGCGTCGCAACATGACGATGCGCGGTAGTGCGCCGATGGGTGCCATGGGAGCACGTGCGGTGCAGCCGGCCGAAGCCCCCGAGCCTGTCAGCAAGGTCACCGGCAGTAGTGGTAACACCGGGTCAGGTTCCCTGATCACCTATAGCGGCGGTGCGCGCGGCTGAAGGCCGGCTAGCGTAAACAGATGATGCTTCGTTCGACACGACAATCAGCCAGGAATCCCGGCAACCGATTCGGATCGGCGCCTATGCGCCGTCCGGGCGCGGTTGGCCTGGCTGACGGCAGCCCTGTTCGCAGGAGAGGCTCCGGCCATCCGCTCGGCCGCGTGGGCGAGAACGAGAAGCTCTATGCCTACGAGCGGAACGTCAAGGATGCCTTTGACTCCATCGTACCGACACTGAAGCAGATCTCCGCCGTCCAGCATGAAAAGGATTTCGAGCAACAGGCACAGCGCATTGCGCGGGATGAACTCGGATTCGAATTGCCGGACGATATTTTGCAGGACGCCTGGGTTGAACAGCTCGACATGCGTCGACTCTTCGCATGGTGTGTTTTTTCGACCTACAAGCGATTCTGCGACGACTACTACCTGAACGACCCGCTGGCAAGTCAGGATGCAGCAGGTTTCGATGAATTCCTGCAGGCATGCGGATTCCATACACTGGATATTTCACCCTGTGCAGACGGGCGACTGGCGCATGTTGTGCGCTATGTGCTCAGGCTTCCCCAGGAGGCTGTGCGCCGCAAGTCCTATGCAGGCGCGCTGTTCGACATCGAGGACAGTATCCAGAAGTGGATCAAGGTCGAACTCGGTCGATTCCGTGAAGGACAGCCGAACACGGCGGATGAACCGACACGCTATCTCAAGGCTGTGATCTATCACTACAGCTCTGTCGATCCGGATCATCAGGGGTGTGCTGCGCACGGTTCGGACACCGCAGCCGCTGCACGTGCAGGGCTTGAGAAACTCAATGCATTTCGCGAGGCAATCGAGAACAGCTTCTGCTGCGGCGCCTCGATCGACCTGCTGCTGATCGGGCTCGATACCGATACCGATGCGATCCGTGTCCACGTGCCGGATGCGCAAGGAAGAATCGATCTGGATGTTGCTGTTGATGCGCTGGCCCTGTTTGACGGGACTGCCAGCATGGGAGCTTCGGATGCGACACGTGCGATTGCAACGGCAGTGCGTGAGGCCTCACCCGAGGTGACGCCCGGTATGGCGCAACTCATCGAACGACTGATTGAAAACAACTTTTCGCAGATTGCCTATGTACGCAGCAATCACGGAAGCCATTACGCAGATATCGGTCATGCCGAGCGTTTCATCGGAGCCGGTGTCGGTTTCGAGGAGATCCAGCTGCGTAACCTCATGTATTTCGCCTACCTCGATACGGTCGAGGAGGCTACGGCTGACCTGGATGTTGGCATCAAGATTTTTACCGGCCTGAACGTGTCTCACAGTCTGCCGGTGCCGGTCATCGTCCGTTTCGATTATCACGGCCGTGTACCAGGTTCCAGAGAGCGTGCAGAAGCGCATTGCGCGCGAGTTGCAGATGCACTGATGACACGTTATGCCGATCTTGCCGGTCGCGGTTTGCTGCATGTCCTGCAGGTCACGCGCGATTGTGATGCAAGTGATTCGATTGAAATTCTGGCCTGTTCGGTAAACGCGCAGGCAAGGGCGGGAGCACACTGATGAAGATCTGTCAGGTAGAACGTCCACTGGTCTCCACCAACCGTATTGCGGAAATGGAGCACAAACACCTGCAGGTTGTCCGTGATGGCAGTTCGTTGCAGGTAGCAGTAGACGCAGTGGGGGCCAAGCCGGGTGACTGGGTGATCTGTGTCGGCAGCTCGGCCGCACGTGAAGCAGCAGGCAGCAAAGGCTACCCGAGTGACCTGACGATTGTCGGCATTATCGACAAGTGGCCACCTGCAGATGGCGGAGACGCCGGTTAAATGCAGATTCTGCAAGTGGAAGGCTCTCTGGTTTGTACCTCGCGTGTCGAGGGAATGAAGCACTCCGTGTTCCGGATCGTCCGTGACGATACCGGCAAGTGCCAGGCCGCGACCGATCCTGTCGGTGCCAAGCCGGGTGACTGGGTGTTTCTTGCGAGCGGGTCGGCGGCGCGTTTTGCTGCTGGTGATTTCGAGATTTTGACGGATCTGACCATCTGTGGCGTCATCGACGAATGGCCGCCCGGTGATGAAGAGATCGAGAGCTGAATCGAAACAGATTGACTATGAGTTTCAACAATCCTTGGTAAAGGGGTAAAAGGAGACAACGATGGCAAATGAAAACTACGGTATCGCACTGGGCATGATCGAGACGCGTGGCTTGGTGCCCGCCATCGAAGCGGCTGACGCCATGACAAAGGCGGCAGAAGTGCGATTGATCAGTCGTGAATTCGTCGGCGGTGGCTATGTCACTGTCATGGTCCGGGGTGAGACGGGTGCGGTAAACGCAGCGGTCCGTGCCGGTGCCGACGCCTGTGAGCGGGTGGGTGACGGTCTGGTAGCGGCGCACATCATTGCGCGTCCGCACAAAGAGGTTGAGCCGGTTCTCGGCAAACAGTAATTCAACACAAAAGCTTTTAAACACTACAAGCTTTCTATTTAGGTAAACGGAGAGAAAACGATGGCAAATGAAAACTACGGTATTGCTCTTGGCATGATCGAGACCCGCGGTCTGGTTCCGGCAATCGAAGCGGCAGACGCCATGACCAAGGCAGCTGAAGTTCGCCTGATCGGTCGTGAGTTCGTTGGCGGCGGCTATGTCACTGTGCTTGTTCGCGGTGAGACCGGTGCTGTCAACGCAGCAGTTCGTGCTGGTGCAGATGCATGCGAGCGCGTCGGTGACGGCCTGGTTGCAGCACACATCATCGCACGTCCGCATCGCGAAGTTGAGCCTGTACTGCCGACTGGCGGTCCTGCTGCAGAGTAAGCCTGATTTCCTGACGGAGATTCAGGTCAATGCTGGCCGTGTATACCGACCAGAGAGTCCTGGGCTATCTGGGTAGAGCCCTGAGCCTGGAACTCTCTGCGGTGCAGCTCTACAGCACCCAGGCGCGACTGCTGTCGACCTGGGGGCTCGCTGAGCCTGCCGAGCGAATGCGTGCGGAAGCCCAGGAAGAACTCGGGCATGCGAACCGGATCATCGAGCGCATGCTTGCGATCGGTGTTGCTCCCGGCGCTTCGCAACTCAGGCCAGTCAAGCTTGGTCGGAGTCTCGCGGAGTTGCTTGAGCACAACCTGGTGTTCGAGAGTGAACTCGTGGGCCTCTACAGGAATGCGACGGCACACTGTGCCCGTGCAGGGCAGCATGATGACAGGCTGTTCTTCGAAAGCCTTCTCAGTGATGAGCAGACGCACCATGACGAGCTCATTAAATGGCTGGAAGAACTCAAGGGACACACAGGTAGCGATCTCACACTGCCTTCAGGCACTTCGCGAACCCGCCATCTTCGAAGGGAGAGGCGAACCTGATGGGTCGTCAGTGGGAGGAGAGAAACAGGCCTCCGAGGCTGGAACGGCGTTATGTGTTTCCCGGGTATGAGGCATTGCGTGATTTCCTTGACGCAGCAGCCGAGCTTTCCGAGAAAGAAGGCTACTATCCGGACATGGGCTTCGGGACTGATTATCTGAATGTCACTATCCACCCGGACGAGGGAAGTGATAGCATCTCGGACAAGCAACGCCGGTTCGCAGAGCAGCTCGACGAAATCGGCGGATATACCGAGGACAGCTAAACAGTATGCAAGTCATTGCGC
>JASFFK010000220.1:0-4112 GCA_050124335.1 Chromatiales bacterium
AGAGCTCCGGGAACTCGAGGCCGTGACTAACATCGTGGATGTCTCGGCTGACGATTGTTATTCAGGTATCTGCAACTCCATACGGCTCGGTAACAGCCTGCTGAACGCCTCCAGTATTCACGAGATGAAAGCCGGTGACGACTACTATGAGGAAGAGAAACACAAAAACCGGACACTCGAAGATATCGCCGTGCGTTTTGCTTTCGAGGTTTCCTTTTTCAACCTCAGCGAATACATGAAGAGCGGCGCCCTGCTCTCCTGCATGGTGATGCACCTCAACCGCAAGTCATTCGACATCCCCCTGATCTGATCCGGACAGAGGTATGCCCAACAGCGCCCGCAGCACACTTTTCGAACCGGGCTACAGGAATATCTGGCGCATCTCCTATCCACTGATGCTCGCAGGCATCAGCGAGACGGTCATCGATATCACGGATACGATCTTTCTCGCGCGTTACGGTATCACGGAACTGGCAGCAATCGGCCTCGCCGATGCCTGGTACATGCTGTTCCTGTTTCTCTCTTTCGGTCTCGTCGATGGCATCCAGGTCATCATCGGCCGTCGTGCGGGACAGGACAGGGCGCAGGAGATCGGCCGTGTTTTCACCCAGGGACTCTACCTGCTGGTGATGGTCTCATTTCTCATGATCGCGCTCATGCATCTTGTGATGCACCTTGGCCTTGGCGAGCTGCTGGCCTCGCGCGACATCATGGAGGCAACAGAAAGCTATCTGCGCATCGCCATCTACAGCCTTCTGTTTCAATCGATCAGTCTCGCCTTCAGCGCTTTCTATGTCAGCATCGCCCAGACCAGAATCCTCATCGGCGCTGCACTGGTTCTGGCGATCAGCAACATCGCCCTCGACTATGCGCTGATCTTCGGAAATTTTGGCCTGCCCGAAATGGGTATCGAGGGTGCAGCCCTTGCATCGCTGTCTGCCGAGATCCTCGCCTGCCTGTTCCTTGTTGCCAGCGTTTTCTACAAGAGATATGACAGGCAATATGGCTTACTGCGATTGACCAGATGGGACAACAGCATTGTAAGCCGGCTGGCAAGCATCTCCTGGCCTGTCGCACTGGATACCCTGGTCGAACTGATTCGCTGGTTCCTGCTGTTTGTAATCATCGAACAGATGGGAGAAGCCGAACTGGCAAGTGCCAATATCATCTACAGCTGCTTTGCGGTCATGATGATCTCGATTGACAGCTTTTCGGAGGCAGTCTGCTCCATGGTCAGCAATCTGCTGGGGCAGAATCGGCGGGAGGCCATTGGCGAACTCATCAGCAAGACAACACAACTCAGCTATCTTGTGGTGATTCCGCTTCTGGCGATGGCACTACTGTTTCCGGATATTGTGCTGGCTATCTTCACCGAAGACGAATTACTCATTGAGTTATCACGCGGAGCGTTACCGGTGGTCCTGCTCGCGCTCTTGCCGGCGGTTCCGGGAAGCCTCTTCTATGCAGCCGTTGTCGGTACGGGCGACACGATTGCGAGCCTGATGATTCAATTGATCACGACTCTCTGCGCGCTGGCTTTCACTGCCTGGACAGCACTGGTCCTTTCGCTACCGCTTGAACAGGTGCTGTTTGTCGAACTCATTGTCTGGATACTCTACCTGTTGTTCTCATGGCTGTGGCTGCGAGGCGGTAGCTGGAGACGCTTGTCAGTCTAGTGCTGCCTGAATTCTCTCCTCGCCACCCGGCAATGCATCGTGGCCATGCTTGCCCGTCTGATATCCATACACTGGCGCGAGAAGCCTTTCGCCTTTGGCTTTCCCTGCTGACTGGTAGTAGAATCACCCGCCACGGAGAGGTGCCAGAGAGGCCGAATGGGCCTGACTCGAAATCAGGTGTACGCTCGCGCGTACCGAGGGTTCGAATCCCTCCCTCTCCGCCATTCACCAGAACATTCGTGCCGCACGAAATAACAAAAGCCCTCCCCGCCAAAACAGTGGATTCGAACCCGAGGAGTGACCCAATCAATCGGGTTCGACAAGGAGCGTCAAGCGACGAAGCGCAAATCGCCTTGCGATTTGAGGGCGAAGCCCTTCCATCCCGCCCTCTCCCAGAAACATGGGAAGCTTCCCGACACACAGGCGTTGACAGAGAACACTCTTGATATCCAGACGCTCCGGGTAACAGGCGTACAACACCCACCCTTCTGCAGTATGATTGGGCGTAATTTTGAGGTTTTCATCGCCTTTTTTATAGATCAGGAATTCCACATGAAACCCGGTTATCTCTTCAAGGCATTGCTGCTGGTACCGCTTTTTCTCGCCATGGCAACCCCGCATGTTTCCCTTGGCTCAGAGGAGTCGCATCAGCGGCCAAGCATCGGTCTTGCACTGAGTGGCGGGGGGGCGCGCGGCAGTGCCCATCTCGGGGTCATCAGGGTATTGGAAGAGCTCGGCATACCGATCGACTACATTGCCGGTACATCGATGGGATCCATCGTGGGCGGACTGTATGCATCAGGTATGAGCGCCGATGAAATCGAGCAGGCACTGGTTGATATCAAATGGGAGGATATCTTCAGCGATCTTCAGCCTCGCGAGGAGCGGCGCTTCCGACGCAAGATAGACGACTATCTCTATCTCGTGAGACACAGGATCGGGATCAACGATCAAAAAGGCGAAATCAATCTTGCACCGGCCCTGATACAGGGACAGAAGTTCGACCTGGTGTTACGCAGGTATCTGCTGCCCGTGTCCGATGTTCGTGATTTCGATGACTTGCGCATTCCCTTCAGGGCAGTCGCCACGGATATTGTCTCGGGCAGGGCTGTCGTAATGAACTCGGGCGACTTGCCAACTGCGATCAGGGCAAGCATGGCAGTTCCAGCCGTGTTTGCGCCAGTGGAGATGGACGACAAGTTGCTGGTCGATGGCGGTATCGCCATGAACCTTCCCATCAGTGTGGTGCGCAAGATGGGGGCTGACATCGTTATCGCTGTCGATATCAGCACTCCGGGACTCAAACGTGAGGAAATCAAGTCCGCACTCGACATGCTCAACCAGCTCTCCGCGCTGCTGACGCGCCCTGGTACAGATGAACAGATTGCCACATTAACATCTCGCGATGTACTCATCGTTCCGGAGCTTGGCAACAAGGTAAGCTCTTCAGACTTCGTGCCCGATAAACTGCTCGAGGGCGTGGCCATCGGGGAGGCTGGCGCGCGTGCGCATCTCACCGAGCTCAAGCGCTTCTCGACAACTCCCGGCCGTTATGCGACCTACCGAAAAAACATCGCACCGCCCGGCAGGGAGATGCCGACAATCGCATATGTACGCGTCGAGAATGACTCGAGACTCAGTGATGAGGTCATCAAGCGTCGCATCACTGTCAAGCCTGGTGAGCAGCTCGATCTCGACAGGCTGGAAGAAGATGTCGGCCGGATCTATGGCCAGGATAATTTTGAGAGTGTCCGTTACCGCGTTGAAGAGCGTAATGGAGAAACAGGGGTGGTCATCAGTGCACGCCAGAAATCCTGGGGAACCAGCGCCCTGCAGCTCGGCCTGGAGCTGTCATCGACGTCGACGGGTGACTCCTTCTTCAATATCGGTACCGCATTTACCATGATGCCGCTGAACAGTCTGAACGGCGAATGGCGGACATATGCACAAATCGGAGAGGAACCGCTCATCTACACCGAGTTCTACCAACCTCTCGACCCTCAGGGATCCTGGTATGTCAATGCCGGAGCCGGCTGGATATCCCGAAATGTGCGAATCTATGACAATTACTTTTCGAGCTCCGCACTGGCGGATTACGAGGTCGATAAAACCGGTTTGCGTCTGGCTGGCGGAAGGAACCTGGGTAACTGGGGAAGAATCTCCCTTGCCTATCAACGCTTCATGGGCGATGCAACCCGCACTGCTGGAAGTTTCGGACAGAAAGAACTGGACTTCGATACAGGAGAACTCGAACTCAGACTTGCAGTCGACACTCTGGACAATGTCGCTTTTCCCTCAAGAGGATGGCGTGGCTTTGCCTATGGAAGGGTCTCACGCACCGACCTGGGTGCTGATAGCGATTTCGAGCAGTATGGTTTTTCTGCAATGCGTGCAGGCAAGAGTGGCAGACATATCTTCAGTGCACTGGCCTACTAC
>JASFFK010000221.1:0-4108 GCA_050124335.1 Chromatiales bacterium
ACTTGAGATCACCGGTATTTCCGGTTAAGGAGACAGCAGATGGCTCACAAGAAAGCAGGCGGTAGTTCCCGCAACGGTCGCGATTCAGAATCCAAACGCCTTGGCGTCAAGATCTTTGGCGGCCAGGCAATCAAGGCTGGCAACATTATCATTCGTCAGCGCGGCACCAAGGTACATCCGGGCGTCAATGTTGGTTGCGGCAAGGATCATACCCTGTTCGCCAAGGCAGACGGTGTCGTCCAGTTCGAGACCAGGGGTCCGAAGAACCGCAAGTTCGTCAGCGTCGTACCGGCCTGAAGCTGACCGCTCCCGAACTGAAAAGCCCCGCCGGATCCGACGGGGCTTTTTTCGTTTGAGGCCGGCCCTCAACCACATACACTTGTTCCAGTATGAAATTTGTCGACGAAGCCTACATCAAAGCGGAAGCCGGTGACGGAGGGAACGGCTGTGCGAGTTTTCGTCGCGAGAAATTCATTCCCAAGGGTGGACCGGACGGGGGGGACGGTGGCGATGGCGGCAGTGTCTACCTGGTCGCAGACTCCGGCCTGAACACGCTCGTCGATTTTCGTCACAAGCGGCTGCATCGTGCCGAGCGCGGACAGAATGGGATGGGTCGCCAGATGACGGGCCACAAGGGCCAGGATCTTCATGTCAAGGTACCGGTTGGTACACGCGTCTCCGATGCCGATACCGGCGAGCTGATCGGCGAGTTGTTGAACCATGGCGATACCCTGCTGGTTGCGCAGGGTGGCCGGCACGGCATCGGCAATATCCATTTCAAGAGCAGCACTAACCGCGCGCCACGCCAGTTCACCTGCGGCACCGAGGGTGACAGGCGTACCCTGCACCTCGAGCTGATCGTCCTTGCAGACGTGGGACTGCTCGGCATGCCCAATGCAGGCAAGTCGAGTTTCATCAGCAAGGTGTCCAGCGCGCGGCCGAAGGTTGCGGATTATCCCTTTACAACACTCTATCCGAACCTCGGTGTCGTGAGTCTCGGTGATGACCGCAGCTTCGTGATTGCCGATATCCCGGGGGTCATCGAGGGTGCCGCGGAGGGAGCAGGTCTCGGGATCCAGTTCCTCAAGCACCTCGAGCGAACACGCCTGCTGTTGCATATCATCGATATCGGCCAGTGGGACAGTGATCGCATTGCCGCCGAGGCTGCCCAGATCATTCGCGAGGTCGAGAAGTTCGGTGGCGACCTTGCCGGGCGCGAACGATGGATCGTACTCAACAAGATCGATCTCATGCCGGAAGAGGAGCGTCGCGAACGTCGCGAAGTCCTGCTGGCCGAACTCGGCTGGGAAGGTCCGGTGTTCGAGATCTCGGCAGTGACCGGAGAAGGAACGAAGGCGCTGTTGCAGGCGCTCATGCAGCGTATCGAGGAGAAGCGTGGCGAGGAGTGCGACGAGCATGTCGATGATGACGAGCCATGGGACCCCTTGCAATGAACAGGACCAGCGATGTCGCGTGAAGGTGTGAAAAACAGCAAGCGCTGGGTCGTCAAGATCGGTAGTGCCCTGTTGACCGCGGAGGGCAAGGGGCTTGATCGCGAGCGCCTCGGCAGCTGGGTCGACCAGATGGCTGACTGGGTCGAGTCCGGGCGGGAGCTTGTTGTGGTTTCATCCGGGGCTGTCGCCGAGGGCATGTCGCGCATGGGCTGGCACAAGCGTCCTGAAAGTCTGCATGACCTGCAGGCAGCTGCGGCTATCGGCCAGATGGGGCTGGTGCAGGCATGGGAGAGCTGTTTCGCGCGCCGCCGCCTGCACACGGCGCAGGTGCTTCTGACGCATGATGATCTCTCGAACCGGCGGCGATACCTCAATGCCCGTGGCACCTTGCGCGCCCTGATCGGCATGGGCGTGATCCCGATCATCAATGAAAACGATACGGTCGCCAATGAGGAATTGCGTTTCGGCGACAATGACACGCTGGCCGCGCTCGTGGCGAATCTCGTGGAGTCCGACCTGCTGGTGCTGCTCACCGACAAGCCCGGGCTCTATAACAAGGATCCGGGGCTCTATTCGGATGCGACCCTGATCCGGCGTGCGCCCGTGGAAAGCCCCGAGCTGGATATTGTCGCCGGTGGCAGCCGCAGCGGTCTTGGCCGCGGTGGCATGGTCACAAAAATTCGGGCTGCGCGTGTTGCTGCCCGGTCCGGAACCGCTACGCTGATCGTCGGTGGAACCGAGCCCGATGTCCTCCGTCGCATTGCCGGGGGTGAAGAGTTGGGCACGTTGTTGACATCCGAGCAGCAGCCAACCGCTGCACGCAAGCGCTGGCTGGCGGGACAGATGCAGGTCCGCGGCCAGCTTGATCTCGATGATGGCGCGGTGCGCGTCCTGCGCGAGAAGGGCAAGAGCCTGCTGTCGATCGGCATTACAGGTGCGAGTGGCGAATTCCGGCGTGGCGAGGTCGTCGCCTGCAGGGGGCCTGATGGCCAGGAGGTGGCGCGCGGACTCGTCAACTACAATGCCGACGAGATACGGCGCATCATGGGGCAGCCTTCTGCGCGTATCCCCGAGATTCTCGGCTATGCGGGTGACGAGGAAGTCATCCATCGCGACGATCTCGTTCTTCTCTAGACAGAAGCGGGCGACGATTCGCATCCCCGGGGGCTTCATATTTCTGACAGATCAGTGCACTATTGTTGTCAAAGGAACAGACGGCAACCTTCTCCGTCAATCCGTCTGTATTGGTGAAATCGTTTGGAAGAGTCACTTAAATATCTGCTGGATGCCGAACAGCGGGCGCAGGAGATCGTCAACAAGGCGATTGCTGAACGCGATCGCATGCTCGAGAAGGCCTCGGAGGAAGTCCGGGGTGCGGAAAAGCGATTCAAGGGCCGCATACCCGGCATCCGTGAAAGCTTCCTGAAAAAGGCTGAAGAGCGCGCTGACCAGACCAACGCCGAGATCCTGCGGCGTTATGTCGATAACTGGGATGGTCTCGAGAAGGAGGTCGACAAGAGGCAGGAGAGAGCGATCAGGGAAGCCATCAAGCTCTTGCTGGATCCTGCCAGCGGCTAGGCAGAAAAACAATGGGTGACCTGTCGAGACTCGCCTTCCTGAATGCCCGCGTTTCACTTTATGCGGCCCGGTTGCAGCCTGTCGAGTCCCTGCTTTCGTATATCGATTCCCCGCATGAACTCCCCCCGGACTACCTCGAGTCCATCGGATTGCCCGGCCTGACTGATCGGCAACCAGGCTCGGCCGGAGAGCTCGAGCAGCATTTCATGGGCTGCCTGGCGGCCGAAGCAGAAGGGCTGATGCATGCCATGCCCCCTGAAACGCGCGGGCTTATCAAGCAGTGGATGCGGCGTTTTGAGTTCATGAACCTCAAGTCCCTGATCCGGTGCAAGCTGACCAGCTGCGACCTCGACCTCTCCCGCGAGTACCTGCTCGATATCGGTCATTTCGCAAGGTTGCCGCTCGATGAGTACCTGCATTCCGAGGACGTCGTCGAATTTTTGCGCCTGCTCTCTGCGCAGGATGCCTCCCTTGCAAGAAAAATCCGCTTGCATGTCGAAGATCCGGAACAACTCTTCCTGCTCGAGGCGGCCATGGACTACCACTTCTACGAGGGGTTACTCGCGAGTTGTGAGCCACTCTCTGCAGAGGAGCGGGATGGTACGCGCCGTTTCATCGGCAGGATCATCGACACGGTCAATCTTGCCTGGCTGCTGCGTTATCGCATCGCCTACGGCATCCATCCACCACATGCTTTCTTCATGCTCGCGCGGACCGGTCTTTCTCTCGGGCCCGGCAGGCTCGCCCAGCTTGCGAGGCTCGATGATTTCGAGACAATGCGCGCGGCCCTGCCTGCCGAGCATCGCAATTATCTCGAGGGAGTGAATTCCGTGGCAGATGCCGAAATACGCATGCGGAAAACCAACCTCGAGCATGCACGGAGGCTGCTGCGCCATGAGCAGTTTCATCTCGTCCGCGCACTTGCGTATCTCTACCTGCGTGAACGCCAACTGCTGGACGTTCACCAGCTGCTCAAGGGGAAATTGCTCGGCTTCGATCCGGCACTGATCCGGGAAGCCCTCGTCGGGGAAGCCGCCTGATGTTCGGCGCTCTCCCGATGCGGCATGTGACCCTCT
>JASFFK010000222.1:0-4079 GCA_050124335.1 Chromatiales bacterium
CCTGCTTGTCGACGGCCTTTATCATGCTGACGGCCAGATCGATGACGAGGTCTATGTCTACGGCTCTTTCCTGCAGAGCAAGATGTATGCTGCCGGTGTGACCTGCAGTGACTGCCATGAGCCCCACAGCCACGAACTGCGGGCGCCGGGTAACGGCGTCTGTGCCCAGTGCCACCTGCCCGAAAAGTATGACCGCAAAAGCCATCATTTCCACGAACCCGGATCGGAGGGGGCAAGCTGTGCCGAGTGTCACATGCCGCCGAAAAACTACATGGTCGTGGATCCCAGGCACGATCACAGCATGCGGATTCCGCGTCCCGATCTCTCGGTGAAACTGGGTACGCCGAATGCCTGCACCAACTGCCATGCCGACCAGGATGCCGGCTGGGCCGCGGGGCATGTGGAGACCTGGTATGGTGACAGATTGCCCGGTTACCAGACATATGCTGAAATCCTGCACGCGGCGCGTCGCGACGCTCCCGGTGCAGGAAAAGCCCTGGCCAGGGTTGTAGACGGGGCAGAGACACCTGACATCGCAAGCGCGACAGCAGTTGCCGAACTGGGTCCGCACCTGAGCCGTGCGACCTTCGAGGTTTTTGTCGAGGCGCTGGAAGATGCCAGCCCCATGGTCAGGCTGGCCGGGACCAGGGTGCTGGACTCCCTGCCGGATGAACTGCGTATCCCCCTCGCGGCACGAAGGCTGGATGATCCTGTACGAACTGTCCGGATGGAGGCAGCACGTGTGCTTGCATCGGCCCCTGAAGAGGCACTGAACGAAAGCCAGCTCGACAGTCTGGACAAGGCGATGCAGGAATACAGGCAAGCCCTGATGGCCAATGCCGAACGCGCTGAGTCACAAACGAGTCTCGGAGACTTGCTCGCGCAAAGCGGTGACACGGCCGAAGCCACGAAAGCCTATCTCAAGGCGGTTGAGCTCGATCCCACGTTCATGCCTGCCTATGCCAATCATGCAGACTTCCTCAGACGACAGGGCAGGGATGACGTCGCCGAAGAACGGTTGCTTGCTGCCCTCGAGGTCGATCCGCAGAGCGCTGCGATCAATCACGCGCTGGGACTGACACTCGTGCGCAGGAAAAGCCTCGACGAGGCACTGGTTCATCTGCGTCTGGCTTCGGAAGTCTCACCGGAGGATGCGCGCTATGCCTATGTCTATGCGGTTGCTCTGGAATCGAGTGGCCAGCTTCGCGAGGCGATCGACATTCTAACCACTGCATACCAGCGAAACCCCGGAAATCCCGACATTATCACCGCGCTGGCCTCGTATCACATGAAGCAGGGTAACCAGGAGAAGGCCAGGGAATATCTCGGCAAGCTCAAGGCGCTGGAACAGTAGACAGGTCCCTGCGCCTGTTTCAGGCGCCGGCTTCCGAGGTAGCATCCGGTTGAGTGCCGGGCCGCCCGGGGGGCGTTTCACCCCTGCCGGTTCTGATCAGGGTTCAGTAAAGGTAAAGTGGCCGAAGCTTGCGTAATTTCGCGTCTCTCTTTTCTTCTGCATTTCCGGGCATGCCCCAGGGCATGCAGAAGGGGCTTCCTTTCAGGAAAAGGATGTTCATCACGCATGGCCGCTTTCTGCAGTCGCATGATGATCTCCCGCTCTGGAGGTTCGCAGTATCTCGTCAGAAAAGAGTCCAGCCGGGCGGGTCTTTCGGACTGCTCGATGCTGTCGAGCCAGCGCATCAGGTTGCGCAAGATCGTTTTCGAATCGCCAGTGCGCACCGATCTTTCGAGTACACGGAAAAGATATCGTTCTGTCTGTTTGCGCGCAGCCAGCCAGGTTTTCCACCAGTTTGCGATGGTATGCCGAAGAAAAAAGAGCGCCAGTAGTAGCAGGATCACCAGGGTAGCTGCAATGATCCACGCAACCGGGAGAGAACCGGCTGTTCCCGGCGCAAATGATTTCTTGCCGGGCATGACCTTGATTGTCGCGCCGGGCAGTTCGATACGTTCCAGGCTCTCGCGCCGGGTATCCCACCATTCGAGAACGATCTCCGGCAGGTTATAGGTGCCTGCACGCTCGGCAACATAAGTGAATGTCTCGATGCGCGCACCTTCTATCGTGCCGCGGTCCTGCCTGTCATCCACGCGCGGCTGGTCGGGGTACAAGGCAAGTCCCTCTATCGGGGCATGTTCGAGCGGCTCGAATGCCATCCCGGAGATACCGGCGGCCTGTCGCCTGATGCTTCGTTTGATCGCATCTCCGACCTGCATTTTTGCGGGTGCCGGTTCCCACACCTGATCTGCCGTCATCTCTGTCGTGCTGACCAGGCCGCGAATGCCCTCAGCGCCGGGAGGAACACGGCTGTCGAAATAGACAGGGGGAAGAGCCACTCTGCTTTTGACACTCTCGGCCTGCTGGCCGATTTGTCGCACTTCGACTTCGATGGATCCGATCTCCAGCTCGAAACTGCCGGATCGCTGAGGGTAGATGGAGATCTCGTATCGCTGCCCGGAGTAGGCTGTTCCCTCGACAGTCTCCTGAAGGCGTTGACCCTGATCACCGGGTGGCAAAACGTAGGCGCCTGCCAGCTCGATACTGCCGAAGCGGGAGACCTTTGCCCATGCGTCGGGCGCAAGCACGTCGATTTGCAGGATGACGCGCTGTCCGATCCAGGGCTGTTCAGGGATAACGCTGCTGCGTACGATCAGGTCATCGGCACTGGCAGTCAACGCCGTTATGCAACAGATCAGCCATGTTGCCAGTCGCAGGATCACAGGCTGTCCTCCTCTTGCCCGGTCGCGTACTGGTATGCGAATTTTGACCGCAGGAAGTCGGCAGGGCGTGTCTGGACCTGGCGAAGCCAGATTTGCTGTAACGACGCATCGTCTCCCGGCATCTCGGAAAGAACCGTCTGCTCGTCACCGGATTGTCCCGAATCCGGCTTGTTCGAGAACTGGATGTCATCGGCTCCCAGTTTACCCTCGGTCATGTTGCCGCCCTCTCTTTTCAGAGCCCTGGCGCGCGAGAGCGCAACAGCGAGGTTTTTCTCGGCCGCTTCCCAGCCCGGCAGCAGCTCAAGCGCTCGTCCATAACGTTCTGCTGCCTGTTCGTACAGCCCCTGCATAACGAGGGCATTGCCGTGGTTGTAGAGTCCCTCCGCAGTCTCCAGTTGTGAAAACATTTGCGCAGCCTGCTTGAAATTTCCATCTCGAAAGAGGGATGCGCCACGCCACGACTGATCACCGAATCGCTTGCTCGCCAGGGTGAAATTGCCCTGTTCAAAAGCGCGGTAGCCCTGCTGGTCCGGTGTCAGCAGGCGGCACTCCTGCAGCATGATGCAACAGGAACCAGCCAGCAGGAGAGCCGCAATCGGCAGGACTGCAGGATGCGCGAGTTTCCTGATCAACGCCTTCATCGCACGATCCATCCTCGCCTGGACCAGAAGAGCGCCAGCAGCGCCAGCAAAGGCAGCAGGAAATAACCGGCGTCTTCCGGCCTGCGGTTTTCATTTTCCATGCCCGTGGTGGTTTCGAGGCTTCGGGCACGACGTGCAATCTTTTCGACATCGGTCGCGTCCGGGGTGAGCTGCTCGATCGACGCACCGAGTGCATCCGAGGCGTCACGCAGACCCGGATCGAGCGGAATATCCGGTGGCTGGAAAGAGAGAAACTGCACGGGATAGGGTGAGTCGAGTCCTGCAACTGCAGTGACCTGTGCAGGAGCGACTGTATCAGCGATCACGAGCATCGAACCCGGCATACCGGCACGTTGCATCATCTCCCCGCCGAGCTCCAGTGCCTTGTCGAGCGCATCCCCGTCGATCGGCATCAGGTCGGGAGCGAGTTCCTCGAGCATGTTTTCGATGACCCGTTCATCCTGTGTCAATGGCATGACAAGGTGTGCACTGCCGCTGTAGACAATCAGGCCGGTTGATGCGCCCTGGCGCAGTGAAAGCAGGTCGCGAATTTTCTGTCGGGCACGTTCCAGGCGCGACGGTTGGATGTCGGTTGATTCCATGGACTCGTTCAATTTGAGGAGTACCATGAGCCCGCTGTCGGCAGTAAAAGGCGAGGGTTGCATGCGCCAGCTTGGTCCCGCGAGTGCCAGAACGGAAACAGTC